>JAVJVN010000019.1 GCA_040221055.1 Rhodothermales bacterium
GAGATGGTCATGCCGGGCGACAATACGCAGTTCAAGGTGAAGCTGATTGTGCCTGTTGCCATGGAGCAGGGCCTTCGTTTCGCCATCCGTGAAGGCGGCCGCACCGTCGGTGCCGGCGTCGTCTCCAAAATCCTGGACTGACAAGGCGATTACGGGCGTAGCTCAATTGGCAGAGCAGCGGTCTCCAAAACCGCAGGCTGCAGGTTCGAGTCCTGCCGCCCGTGCACTTGACGCTCCGGCGTCTTACGATAACTTCAAAGGCGAAGTATGAACAAGGTCACAGAGTATCTTCAGGAAGTTGCCAAGGAAATGCGGAAGGTCACCTGGCCTTCTCAGCAGGAGCTGACCAGCAACACCATCGTTACCATCGTTGCCACGTTGGTCATGTCGCTCTTCATCTTCGGGACGGACCGCGTAATCAGCACCGTCCTGGAAGTTATCTATGGTTGATCATGGCTGAAAGAATCCGGAAATGGTATGTCCTTCGCACGTTCTCGGGACACGAGAAGAAAGTGAAGGAGTACCTGGAGCGCGAAATGACCCGTCTTGGGCTCGAGGAGAAGCTCCCCGAAATCATGATCCCGACGGAAACCGTATTCGAAATGCGGGGCGGAAAGAAGCGTACGCGGGAGAAGAACTTCTTCCCGGGCTACATCCTGTTGCATTGTATCCTGGACAAGGAACTGCAGCACATCCTGTCCCAGGTCCCTTCGGTCGTCGGTTTCCTGACGACCGGCGACGAGCCGACTGCGCTCCGTCAGGAGGAAGTGAATCGGATCCTCGGCAAGATGGACGAGGCCCTCGAAGCAGGCGAGCAGCCGGAAATCCCGTTCAAGAACGGCGATCCGGTCAAGGTTGTGGACGGTCCATTCAACAACTTCAACGGCATAGTCGAAGAAGTCTACCCGGACAAGGCCAAGGTCAAGGTCATGGTCTCCATCTTCGGACGGAAAACCCCGCTCGAACTGGACTATTTGCAGGTTGAGCACGAAGAGTGATCTTCGCGGTATGATCTTCACGCCGACTTTGAAATGCGGCGGAACCAACAAGCTTGCGGGCTGTAAATAATCGGCTTGCACTTCTAAGCACGAAACCCAATCGCGGGAGCCGCTTGCTGCGGCGTTTGCACCGCACACCGTTATGGCAAAAAAGATAGACGGTTACATCAAGCTCCAGATCAAGGCCGGTCAGGCGTCGCCTGCACCCCCCATTGGTCCGGCCCTTGGTCAGAAAGGCGTCAACATCATGGAGTTCTGCAAGGCGTTCAACGCGGCAACCCAGGATCGGATGGGTCTCATCCTGCCTGTGGTCATCACCGTCTTTGCAGACAAGTCCTTCACGTTCATCGTCAAGAGTCCACCGGCTGCGGTGCTCCTGAAGACGGCCGCGAAAATCAAGTCCGGCGCCGCCGATCCGCTCCGCGAGACGGCCGGTTCGGTCACGTGGGCCCAGTGCCGCGAGATCGCCGAGCAGAAAATGAAGGATTTGAATGCGTTCGACCTGGATCAGGCGGCACGCATGATTGCGGGTACGGCCCGTTCCATGGGAATCAAGGTCAAGGGCGCGCCCCAGGCCTGACGTTCCCACCCAACAGCCCGCGTGCCATCCTGGCGCACGGGACGGTACAATCACCTGCGGGAGCCGAAAGCATTGGATGCACGGCGTCAGCACCGCACAGATCGCATGATCATGGCAAAAAGAGGGAAACGCTACCGCGCGGTCCAGAAGCTGGTTTCTGAGACCGAGGGGCCCATCGACATGGGTACGGCGGCAGAGCTGTTGAAGCAGACGGCATCGGCCAAGTTCGATGAGTCCGTCGATCTGGATATCCGTTTGGGTGTCGATCCGCGCCACGCCGACCAGATGGTCCGTGGCATGGTTGCCCTGCCGCACGGCACGGGCAAGGATGTCCGGGTCCTCGTCCTGGCTTCGGAAGGCAAGCAGCAGGAGGCACGCGATGCCGGTGCTGACTTCGTCGGTCTGGAAGACATGGCGGAAAAGATCCAGAAGCAAGGATGGACCGATTTCGACGTCATGATTGCGACCCCCGATGTCATGGCCGTGGTCGGCCGACTGGGGCGCATCCTCGGTCCCCGGGGACTCATGCCGAACCCGAAGAGCGGAACCGTCACCATGGACGTGGCCGCAGCGGTGAAGGATGTCAAGGCCGGCAAGATCGACTTCCGTGTCGACAAGGCAGGAATCCTGCATGTCGCCATTGGAAAGGCATCGTTCTCGGCCGAGCAGATCAAGGAGAACGCGGAAGCGTTCATCCGCGAGGTCATGCGCCTTCGTCCGGCATCGGCGAAGGGCTTGTACGTCCGCTCGATAACGCTTTCCACCACAATGGGTCCTGGCATTCCGGTCGATCGGAATGTGGTCACCAGCTCACTCCGGTAATACCATGGCAATGACGAAAACACAGAAGGAAGCGGCTGTTGTCGAGCTCGTTGACAAGCTCCAGCAGACCCCGACCATCTACCTCACGAATTACTCCGGTCTGACCGTGTCCCAGGCAACCGAACTGCGTACGCGGTTCCGTGCTGTTGGCGTCGAGTACAAGGTGGTGAAGAACACCATGCTCCGTCTCGCCATGGAGCAGATCGGTGGATATGACGAAGTGTTCGATGCACTTCATGGCCCCACGGCCGTGGCGTTCTCGGAAGAGCCGTCAGCACCCGCCCGGGTCATCAAGAAATTCCTGGATGAGACGAAGCAGACCCTTCCGTCGCTGAAAGCGGCGCACGTCGAGGGTGCGGTCTATGAGGCCGATGCGCTTGAAATGCTCACGCAGCTCAAGTCGAAGGACGAACTCATCGGAGAAATCGTTGGTCTTCTGCAGTCGCCCATCACGAATGTGGTTGGAGCGCTGCAGGCCCAGGGTTCCAACATTGTTGGCGCCATCAAGACCATCGCTGAAAAGGCGGAAGCCTGATCCTGTAACCATCCCTTAATCAGCAGCCGAGCCCCTCGCGGGTGCAGACAGCTGCAGGAAACAAAGAAACATCATGGCAGATATTGCAAAACTGGCTGAAGAACTGGTCGGACTCACGATCAAGGAAGCCAACGAACTCGCTCAGTTGCTCGAAAACGAGTACGGAATCAAGCCGGCTGCTGCAGCCGTCGCGGTTGCCGGACCGGCTGCCGGTCCTGCCGAAGCCGCTGAGGAGCAGACGGAATTCGACGTCATCCTGAAGTCCGCTGGCGAGAAGAAAATCAACGTCATCAAGGAAGTCCGCGCCATCACCGGTCTCGGACTCAAAGAGGCCAAGGAGATGGTTGACGGTGCTCCGTCGACGGTCAAGGAAGCCGCATCCAAGGATGACGCACAGGCCATCAAGGCCAAACTGGAAGAAGCAGGCGCAGAAGTAGAGCTCAAGTAATCGCTCTATCTGTGACTCCAGCCGAATAGCACGTCCGACTGGCGGGCCGACTCCGATTATATCGGGGTCGGCTTTCGGCGCTTCAAGAGACTACAAGCCGACACCCGGGGCGGCCGATTCCCGGTTCCTTTCCACGGTATCTACCTAGACCATGCCCAACGTCAAAGGTCACGCTGAGCGCCACAGCTTTGCGCGCATCAAGCAGGTTCACAAGTACCCTGATTTCCTGGACGTCCAGCTGCAGTCGTATCGCGACTTCGTGCAGGACGATGTTCCACCGGAAGAACGTGCCAACACTGGCCTCCAGGCCGTGTTCAACGAGCACTTTCCCATCCAGGACAGCCGTGAGCGGTATACGCTGGAGTTCATCCATTTCGCACTGGATGCCCCGAAGCACAGCATTGAAGAATGCATTGCGCAGGGATTGTCCTATTCCGTGCCCTTGAAGGCGAAGCTCCGTCTTTCGAGCAAGGAAGACGAGGATGAGGACGAAGCGGAAGAGGCTGTCGAGCAGGAGGTCTACCTGGGCAACCTGCCGTTCATGACCGAGCGCGGAACGTTCGTGATCAACGGCGCCGAGCGCGTGGTTGTGTCACAGCTGCATCGCAGCCCGGGCGTGTTCTTCGGGCAGAGCATGCATCCCAACGGCACGGCCCTCTTCTCCGTACGGGTCATCCCGTTCCGCGGATCGTGGGTGGAGTTCTCGACCGATGTGGGCAACATGATGTGGGCCTATATCGACCGGAAGAAGAAGCTTCCGGTTACGACGCTGCTGCGGGCACTCGGGTACTCCTCGAATGACGAGATCGTAAAGCTCTTCGACCTGGCCGACACGGTCGACGTCAAGACCAAAAAGGCCTTTGCCAAATTGGTCGGGCGCACGTTGGCAGCCTCGGTATCCGTGGAACGCGTGACGGAAGTCGTGGATGAGGATACCGGAGAAATCATTGAGGAGCGCGTCGAGCGTGAAGTCATCCTTCCTGCCCAGCACGAGCTGGTGGAAGGCGACTACGACAAGCTCAAGGAAGCCGAAATCAAGGTCATCCACATTGTCCGTGAAGTGGACGAGGATGACGACAGCGTGCTCGACAAGACCACGCTGCTGAACACCATCAAACGGGATCCGACGCACTCCGAAAAAGAGGCACTCGAATACCTGTACATGCAGCTCCGCGGAACGGAAGCACCAGACGAAGACACCGCACGTGGTGTCCTCGAGCGGCTGTTCTTCTCCGAAAAGCGGTATGACCTCGGTGAGGTTGGCCGGTACCGGATCAATACGCGCCTGCGGATTGATCAGGACATGGACAAGCTCACGTTGACGCGTGAGGACATCATTGCCATCATCCAGGAACTCATCCGTTTGCAGAACGGCAAGAGTTCAGTGGACGACATCGATCACCTGGGCAACCGTCGTGTCCGCTCGGTCGGTGAGCAGTTGGCCTCCCAGTTCTCGCTGGGTCTGGCCCGCATGGCCCGGACCATCAAGGAGCGGATGAACCTCCGGGATGCCGAGAAATTCACGCCGCAGGATCTGGTGAACGCACGCACGGTTTCGAGCGTCATCAATACGTTCTTCGGAACGAACCAGCTCAGCCAGTTCATGGACCAGACGAATCCGCTGGCCGAACTGACGCACAAGCGACGCATGTCGGCGCTCGGTCCGGGTGGTCTTACCCGTGAGCGTGCCGGCTTCGAGGTCCGTGACGTGCATTACACGCACTACGGTCGCCTCTGTCCCATCGAGACGCCGGAAGGTCCGAACATCGGCCTTATTTCGTCGCTCTGTGTCCATGCGCGCATCAACGATTACGGCTTCATCGAGACGCCCTATCGGGTGGTCAAGAAGGGCCGGGTCACCGATGAGATCAAGTACCTCTCGGCGGAAGGTGAAGACAATGCCATGATCGCTCAGGCCAACGCGCCGATCGACGAGAAGGGCAACTTCGTCAACAAGTACGTCAAGTGTCGATTCCGTGGTGATTTCCCGATCGCCGAGCCGGACAAGATCGACTACATGGACGTGTCCCCGAACCAGATCGTGTCGCCGGCTGCGTCGCTCATTCCGTTCCTGGAGCATGACGATGCCAACCGCGCCCTCATGGGTTCGAACATGCAGCGCCAGGCTGTGCCGCTTCTGCGCGCCCAGGCTCCGCTGGTGGGTACCGGACTGGAAGGTCGCGTGGCCCGCGATTCGCGTGCCGTTCTGCAGGCCGAAGGGGACGGTGTGGTGGAATATGTCGACGCGCGGAAGATCATCATCAAGTACGACCGCACCGAGGACGAGGAACTGCTCTCGTTCGGTGAGTCGAGCGTTACGTACGAACTGATCAAGTTCCGCCGGACGAACCAGGACTCCACGGTCAACCAGAGCCCCATCGTCAAGGTCGGCGACCGTGTCCAGAAGGGTACCGTGTTGACGGACGGGTTCTCGACCGACAAGGGCGAATTGGCCCTCGGAAAGAACGTGCTGGTGGCCTTCATGCCATGGCGCGGATACAACTTCGAGGATGCCATCGTGGTGTCCGAGCGCCTGGTTGCGGACGACGTCTACACGTCCGTCCACATCGAGGAGTTCGAACTCCAGGTCCGGGACACAAAACGGGGCGAGGAAGAACTCACCCGGGAAATCCCGAACGTCTCCGAAGAGGCCACGAAGGACCTCGACGAGCGTGGAATCGTGCGTGTTGGCGCCGAAGTCAAGCCGGGCGACATCATTGTCGGCAAGATCACCCCGAAAGGGGAGACCGACCCGACCCCCGAAGAGAAATTGCTCCGGGCCATCTTCGGCGACAAGGCCGGGGATGTCAAGGACGCGTCGCTGAAGGCGAAGCCGGGCATGAACGGTGTGGTCATCGATACCAAGCTGTTCAGCCGTCGCAAGCTGGATCCGGCTTCCAAGAAGCAGGAGCAGAAGCGACTCGGGGAAATCGAGAAGGAACTGGATCACAGCCTCGCCGACCTGACGGAGAAGTTCTGGGACAAGTTCTTCACGCTCCTGAACGGAAAGAAAGCCGCCGACTTCATTGACCGCGAAGGCAACGTGGTCGTGACCGAAGGTGCCAAGATTACCAAGGGGGCCTTCAAGAACATCGAACCGCTTCAACTCGATCCGCGCATCCCGTTCACGGATGACGAGGATTTGAACGGCAAGGTCAAGCAGCTCATCCGCAATTACGAGCGGCAGCACCGTCTGCTCAACGGCATTGCGAAACGCGAGAAGCATCAGCTCCAGATGGGAGACGAGTTGCCCCCGGGTATCGTGCAGCTGGCCAAGGTCTATGTGGCCAAGAAGCGCAAGATCCAGGTGGGTGACAAGATGGCTGGTCGCCACGGCAACAAGGGTGTTATCGCCAAGGTCGTGCCCGTGGAAGACATGCCGTTCCTCGAGGACGGTACGCCGGTCGATCTCGTCCTCAACCCGCTGGGCGTGCCTTCGCGTATGAACCTGGGTCAGATCTACGAGACGCTCCTGGGATGGGCCGGCAAGAAGCTGGGCACGAACTTCGCGACGCCGATTTTCGACGGGGCAACCGTTGCGGATGTCGAGGAGACCATGAAGAAGGCCGGCTTGCCGGTGGATGGACGTGCACAGCTCATTGACGGCCGGACCGGTCAGCCGTTTGATCAACGCACGACCGTCGGTTATATCTACATGCTGAAGCTGGGTCACCTTGTCGAAGACAAGATCCATGCCCGGTCCATCGGTCCATACAGCCTCATTACCCAGCAGCCGCTGGGTGGCAAGGCGCAGTTCGGTGGACAGCGTCTCGGGGAAATGGAAGTCTGGGCGCTCTACGCCTACGGTGCTTCGCACGTGCTGCAGGAAATGCTCACGTACAAGTCCGACGACGTACAGGGTCGCTCAAAGGCGTATGAGTGCATTGTGAAGGGCGAAAACATGCCCGAGCCGGGTACGCCCGAGAGCTTCAACGTGCTCGTTCGCGAACTACAGGGTCTTGGTCTGGAAGTCAGCCTCGACTGAGTCCTTATTGCAGGTTTTTAACTACTGCCATTCGATATGCCTTACGGAAAACCACAGAAGATCAAGAAGAGCTTCAACAGCATTACCGTCAGCCTGGCGTCCCCGGAAGCCATTCTGGAGCGTTCCTACGGTGAGGTGTTGAAGCCGGAGACGATCAACTACCGATCGTTCAAGCCTGAAAAGGAAGGGCTCTTCTGCGAGAAGATTTTCGGTCCGGTCAAGGACTGGGAGTGCCATTGCGGCAAGTACAAGCGCATCCGTTACAAGGGTATCATCTGCGATCGCTGCGGCGTCGAGGTCACCCAGAAATCCGTTCGTCGCGAGCGGATGGGACACATCACGCTGAGCGTGCCGGTCGTCCACATCTGGTATTTCAAGACGCTTCCGAACAAGATCGGCCACTTGCTCGGTATCCGGTCGAAGGACCTGGAGCGCATTATCTACTACGAGAACTACGTCGTCGTCCAACCAGGATGTGCGGCCGGTCTCGGCGTGGAGGCGAATCAGCTGCTGACCGAGGATGAGTACTTCAACATCCTCTACCAGATCCGCGAGGACAACAACCGCCTTGACGACGACGACAAGGACAAGTTCATCGCCATGATCGGTGGTGAAGCCATTGAGATGCTGCTCTCGCGCATTGATCTGGTCCGTGCCGCCCAGGAACTCCGGTTCCAGATCAAGACGGAAACGAGTCAGCAGCGTAAAGGCGAGGCCCTCAAGCGCCTGACCATCGTGGAGTCGTTCCGTGAAGCCAATCGCCGCATTGAGAACCGTCCGGAGTGGATGGTCATGCGCGTCATCCCGGTCATTCCCCCGGAATTGCGTCCGTTGGTGCCGCTCGAAGGCGGCCGATTTGCCACGTCCGACCTGAATGACCTGTATCGCCGGGTGATCATCCGGAACAACCGCCTGAAGCGTCTTATTGACATCAAGGCACCGGAAGTCATCCTGCGTAACGAGAAGCGGATGCTTCAGGAAGCCGTGGACTCCCTGTTCGACAACTCCCGGAAGGCCAATGCCGTCCGCTCCGACTCCAACCGCGCGTTGAAGTCGTTGTCGGACATGCTGAAGGGCAAGCAGGGCCGTTTCCGTCAGAACCTGCTCGGAAAGCGCGTCGATTACTCCGGTCGTTCCGTGATCGTGGTCGGCCCCGAGCTGCAGCTGCATCAGTGTGGTCTGCCCAAGGAAATGGCCGTGGAGCTCTTCAAGCCGTTCATCATCCGCAAGCTCATTGAGCGCGGCATCGTGAAGACGGTCAAGAGTGCCAAGAAGGTCGTGGATCGTCGCACGAGCGATGTGTGGGACATCCTGGAGAAGGTCATCAAGGGCCGTCCGGTCCTGCTGAACCGTGCTCCCACGCTTCACCGTCTCGGTATCCAGGCCTTCCAGCCGGTACTCATCGAGGGCAAGGCCATTCGGCTCCACCCGCTCGTCTGTACGGCTTTCAACGCCGACTTCGACGGTGACCAGATGGCCGTCCACTTGCCGCTTTCGCACGACGCAAGCCTGGAAGCCATGCTGCTCATGCTGGCCAGCCACAACATCCTGAGCCCGGCCCACGGCGGACCGATTGCCGTTCCGACGCAGGACATGGTGCTCGGTCTGTACTACATGACGAAGTCGCGTGCCGGTCTCAAGGGAGAAGGCATGCGGTTCGGCAGCATGGGAGAAGCCCGTCAGGCCTTTGATCAGGGTCGCGTCGACCTGCACGCCCGCGTCCAGGTCCGTCTGGACGACGGTGCGAAGATTGACACGACCATGGGACGGATCCTCTTCAACGAGATCGTTCCATCCGCGGTCGGATACATCAACGAGGTGCTCACGAAGAAGAACCTTCGTGGCGTCATCGGACGCGTCCTCAAGGCGACCGGCTTCCCTGAAACAGCTGCCTTCCTGGATGCCATGAAGCAGCTCGGATTCGAGAATGCCACGACGGCCGGCCTCACGTTCTCCATTGCCGACATCATTATTCCTGACGCCAAGGAAGTCATGATCAATGCGGCGGCCAAGGAAGTGGAGAAGGCCCGCAACAACTACTCCATGGGCTTCATCACGGAGAACGAACGCTACAACCAGGTCATTGACATCTGGACGAAGACCAACAACCAGGTCTCTGAAGTGCTGTTCGATACGCTCACCAAGGACCGGGACGGTTTCAACGCCATCTACATGATGGCCGACTCCGGTGCCCGTGGTTCCAAGGAGCAGATCCGTCAGCTGGGCGGCATGCGTGGTCTCATGGCCAAGCCGCAGAAGAGCTTGGTCGGTAGCGCCGGTGAGATCATCGAGAACCCGATTATTTCCAACTTCAAGGAAGGCCTGTCCGTCCTTGAGTATTTCATTTCGACCCACGGTGCCCGTAAGGGTCTGGCCGATACGGCCCTCAAGACGGCCGATGCCGGCTATCTGACCCGTCGTCTGGTGGACGTTGCACAGGACGTCACCATCACGCAACAGGACTGCGGAACCCTCCGGGGAATCCGCATTTCCGCGCTGAAGGACAACGAGGATATCGTGGAATCGCTGGCCGACCGGATCCTGGGCCGCGTATCGGTTCACGATGTGACCGATCCGCTCACCAATGAAACGCTGGTGGGTGCCAATGAGCTGGTTGACGAGGAGAAGGCCCGCGCCATCGCCGAAACGTCCATCGAGGAAGTGGAAATCCGCTCCGTACTGACGTGTGAGTCCCGTCGCGGCGCGTGTGCCCGATGCTACGGACGTAACCTCGGCACCAACCGGATGGTTGAGGTCGGAGAGGCCGTGGGTGTCATTGCGGCTCAGTCGGTCGGCGAGCCTGGTACCCAGCTTACCCTCCGTACCTTCCACATCGGTGGTACGGCCAGCCGTATTTCGGCTGAAAGCACGGTCCAGGCCAAATTCTCGGGCAAGATTGCATTCGAGAACCTGCGCTCGGTCGAGTATGACTCGGGTGAAGAGACCCGCGACGTGGTCCTGTCCCGTCAGGGTGAAATCCGGATTGTGGATCCCAAGGACGGGGATCGGCAGTTGATTTCGAACCTCATTCCCTATGGAGCCGATTTGCTGGTCAAGGAAGGCGACATGGTGGAGAAGGGTCAGGTCCTGGCAAGCTGGGACCCCTACAACGCCGTCATCATCTCGGAAATGGCCGGTACGGTGGGCTACCAGGATATCATGGAAGGCACGACGTTCCGCGAGGAATCGGACGAGCAGACCGGATACAAGGAGAAGGTCATCATCGATACGCGTGAGAAGTCCCTCACGCCGGCCATCATGATCACGACCAAGGACGGCAACATCCGGGAATACCCGCTGCCGGTCCGTGCCCGTATCCAGGTCAACGCCAAGGAGAAGGTCGCTGCCGGCCGGATCCTGGTCAAGATCCCACGCCAGTCCGCCAAGACCCGGGACATCACGGGTGGTCTGCCGCGTGTTACCGAACTCTTCGAGGCCCGCACGCCGACCGATCCGGCCGTCGTCGCGGAAATCGATGGCGTCGTCACGTTCGGCGGTCGTAAGCGCGGTTCACAGGAACTGGTGGTTACCAGCCGTGACGGCACGGAGTCGAAAGCCTACATGGTGCCCATGACGAAGCACATCCTGGTACACGAGAACGATGTCGTCCGGGCCGGCGATGCCCTGTCCGACGGGCAGATTGCACCGCATGACATCCTGGCCATCCTCGGCCCGCGTGCCGTACAGGAGTACCTGGTCAACGAAGTCCAGGAAGTCTACCGACTCCAGGGCGTTACGCTGAACGACAAGCACATCGAATGCATTGTCCGCCAGATGATGCACAAGGTTCGCGTTGCCGACCCAGGCGATACAAACCTGCTGGAAGACAACCTCGTGGATCGCTTCCTGCTTGAGGAAATGAATGATGACTTGTATGACAAGTTCGTTGTGACCGACCCCGCAGAGTCCGAGCTGGGCATTGGCGATGTCATTGACCGACGTGGATTGCGCGAAGTCAATTCGCAGATGAAGCGTCAGGACAAACCGCCGGTCCTGGTTCGCGAGGCACAGCCCGCCGTTGCCGATCCGGTCCTGCTGGGTATTACGCAGGCCTCGCTGTCCACGGATTCATTCATCTCGGCGGCCTCCTTCCAGGAGACGACCAAGGTGCTGACGGAAGCCTCCATCGCAGGCAAGTCCGATCCGCTCTACGGTCTGAAGGAGAACGTGATTGTCGGCCACCTCATCCCGGCAGGAACCGGTCAGCGTCGCTTCCGCGACCTGATTGTGGGCTCCCGCAAGGAACTGGCCGAATTGGAAGCCGCCGTGGGCGGTTCCCAGTCCTCCGACGACGAAGGAGACGGCGGCCTGGTCGTTCCGTAATGAAGCTTCGGTGCAGACGCGCCGGCCGTGCATCTGAAGTGCACGGCCGGCGTAGTCACCGGCATGTTACGCGCTGTATATGAATGGGTAGGAGCCGGAGGGACACTGTTCCTCGCAACGATCGGCTTCATTTCCGCCATCTCACTGCTCATGGCCGTCGCCGGCGTGGTCATCCGCGGTTGGCCCCGACCGTTGAAGTGGGTGGTAATCGTGGCCATGTCCCTGTTGCCGCCCCTCTCCCTGTTCGTCTTGGGCTATATCCACTTCAAGGAGCAGACCTACCGGCGCCGACGCATCGCACAGCAATAGCCGATGCAACTTCCCGCTCGAACGTGCCGCCCGTCGGCAGGTTGACGAGCGCATCCCCCCAGATCATGGTGGATGATCCCCCTCCGTCCAGATTGACAGCATCGACGGCTCCTGCAGAGCGCATGAGTTCAGCCAATTCTTCCAGCGAAACACCCCGGCTGCCACCCTGGCGGCCATCCACGACCATCAGGATGAGATCGCCTTCCTGCGTGATTCCTGCAGCGGTTCGCGGGTGAATGTTGGGAATGCTGGTGCCGAAAAAGACCTCGGCATCGGTGGCGATGTCCATGGAACCGGCCGCCAGGAGCCTGGGGCCGCCGGAAACGGCATCGTAAGCATCCCATCGACGGAAAAGGGAGTCGGCAGGCACGGCACCGGGTTTGCCGGGTTGGTTCGCGACGGGCGCCGCCAGCCACACGAGGGAGTCCCCGGAAGAGGTTATCCAGCCCACCGACGGACGATCGTCCTGCGTGAATCCAATGGCGGAACGGGCCACCTCATATCGGATGCCGTCCCGGAAAACCCCCGTCGTCGGACCATTCAGGAGCCGTCCTTCGGACAGCAGCAGACCCACGTGGGTCGTGGGCGTCACGTCCATCCTGAAATATCCGCCATTCACCAGGAGGCAGGCACCGCTCTCCCGTGCCAGGTCGGACGCCGATGCGCGTCCGTCCGGATCCCGGGGCGCCACCACGGCAATGTCGATTCCGGGGAAATCCGTATCCACGTGGGCATACCAAGCGTTGACCGGCAATGTCCCGCTTTCGAAGGCATGGATGGTGATTCCGTCGCCCGATCCTGGCAACTGCACCCATGTACCGGGTTTCTCGTAGGAAGGTGAGCATGCCGCTGCTCCGAAGAGAGCGAGCACCCACGCGAAAAGGATGGACGGTCGAATCATGTTTCAAAATACGACGCAAACCAAACACCGCCGCAGGTTGTCAGAGGTGTGATGGAAACCGTTGAAACCCGGCTCATCCGTTCCGCACGGGAGGGCGATACCCGCGCTTTCGGGGACCTTATACGCATGTACGACAAACGGACGTTGCAAATAGCTTTCGGGATTACCGGCAACCGGGCCGATGCCCAGGATGCGTTCCAGGACGGCGTCGTGAAGGCGTGGACCCGGCTGCACGCATTCAGGCAGGAAAGCTCATTCGGGACCTGGTTGACACGGATTGTCATCAACGAAGCCTTGAATCTCAGGAAAAAGGGGTCCTGGATGCATCAGGTGTCCATTGACGGACCGGACAGACCGGAACTTGAGTCCCCTCACGGCCCACAGGCGGCGCCCGATACGGTGCTCGAATGGACCCAGGTTGGCGACCGGATTTCAGGCAGCCTGCGCCATCTTTCGGATCGGGAACGAACGGTCTTCGTCCTGAAGCACATGCATGGCTACAAACTCAGGGAAATCGCCTCCATGATCGACTGCGCCGAAGGCACCGTGAAGAATTACCTGTTCAGAGCGACGCAAAAAATGCGTGATGCGCTCATTGATCTTGACTACACACCATGAATTGCACGCACCCGAAGGAAGATCTCATGCTCCTGTTCTATGACGAGCTCGAACCTGCGCGTCGACGCGAGGTCGAAGCCCGGCTGGAAAGCTGCGGAGCATGTCGAGCCGAGTGGGCGTCCCTTTCGACCCTGTCGGGTCGGGTCCCCCGGCAACCCCTGATTGACTTCACGGATGCGGAACTGGAGCCCATCCGCCTTGCGATGGCCGACCGAATAGGTGCCACCCGTCAACCGGCACGGTCCCGTCCGGTCCTGTTCCGGATGCCCGTCCGGCAGATCGCCGTGGCTGCCGTCATTGCCATCGTCGCATTCGGGTTGGGTCGCTTGACCCGGATGCCGGAACGTTCGAGCTCTGCCCTGGAATCCGCCCGCGTCAGTGACGTGTCGTTCGACAGCCAGACCGGATTGGTTCAGGTAGCCTATGAAACCGTGCGTCCGGCCACGCTTGCCGGTACGGTGGACGACGCGGACATCCAGCAACTCCTGGGACAGGCGCTTCATTCGGACAGTTCCCCCTTGAGTCGCATGCGGGCGGCCCGCGCACTGGCCGAATCCCGCATCCGTCCCGGGGCGGATATCGTGTCCGCCCTGGAGGGCATCCTCGTTTCCGATCCGAACGCTGCCACACGCCTCCAGGCGTTGAAGGCATTGCAACAGTTGCATGAGCACGTTCCCGTCTCGGGTTCGCTCCGCAGCGTTCTCCTGGATCTCGTCGTGAACGAACCGAACACGGCCATCCGGATGCGGGCGCTCGATGCGGTCACGCGCTCCGAGTTGGTCACCATGGACGTGGCGCACGCCCTGGAAGTGGCATCCCGCGATCAGAATCCACACATCCGGCGCCAGGCCGCCATGGCACTCGTTGACATGGAAACCACCCAAGCCCTTGAAACCCTGAATTGACATGAGCACACGTACGTTTTTCATAGCCGCCCTGATCTGCCTGTTTCCGGCCACCCTTGCCTGGGGCCAGGACACGGTCTCCAGGAATTTTGATGTCCGACCGGGAGGAGCGCTCGAGGTGGACATGGACTTCGGTGACCTGGTCGTTCGCACTACCCGGGACAATCAGGTACGGGTAGAGGTGGAGCGTGACCTGGATGTGGACCTGCACGAACTGACCATCGAAGCCCGGGGCAACCGGGTGGTCATCGAGTCCGAATACGATGAAAATGGTCGCCGTTGGAACAATGTCCGCGTGGACGTGACGGTGTACATGCCCGAGTCCTGGTCCGTTGCGTTCAATACGGGTGCCGGTAATGTGGAGATCGATCCGGTGGACGGTGATGTAACCGGCTCGACCGGGGCCGGGAATGTGACCCTGGATGGCGTTGGCGGGCTGACGGACCTTCAGACGGGTGCCGGCAACATCGAGGTCGAGGCTGCAGGAGGCCGGATTGATGTACGGACCGGTGCCGGCAATGTGGATGTGACGCTGGTCCGGGCCCTGGACAAGCGCTCTGAATTGCGCTCCGGTGCTGGAAACGTCACCGTGTATGTGGCCAAGGATCTGTCCCTGGACATCGATGCCCGTGCATCGGTCGGGTCGGCTTCGTGTGCCTTCGGGCTGCGGGAGCGGGGAGAGTTCCTGAGCCGCTCGTGCGAGGGCGAAATCAACGGGGGCGGCCCCGAGTTGTCCCTGTCCAGTGGTGTGGGTAATGTGTCGGTCCGTCGGCGTTGATTCCGGACTTTGAGATGGTCCGGGTCTGCCCTAAGTTCTGGCGAAGTGTGAACACGCCCTAGGCAATCCTACCTGACACCGATCCAGCCCGATGTCCAGATCCCCGGAGCCTGATCTCCGCCGGCTCATCCTCGATACGACGCGACAACTCCTGACGACCGACGGGTATGCCAGTTTGTCCATGCGCCGGATTGCCCGACAAATCGGGTACTCGGCGACGAGCATCTACTTGCACTATGAAAACAAGGATCAGCTCGTTCACGCCCTGATTGATGAGGGTGTTGGCATGCTGCACGAGCGGTTGTCGAAGGAGGTGGTGCCGGGCCATCCGGAAGCCACGCTGAGGGCCCTGTGTGCTGCATACGCTGCGTTCGGACTGGAGTACCCGGAGTATTACGAGATCATGTACATCCTGCACACGGAGTACATTGAGCGCTATCCGGCCGAGAAATACCGCCGCGCGCGACAGAATCTGGAGTTCTTTGCCAGGGCACTGACGGAAGGAGCGGAGAAAGGGGTGTTCGACGGGGTCAACCCGTTGCTGGGGTCCACGTCCATATGGGCACAGCTGCACGGCGTGGTCAGCCTGATCAACGGACACCGGATAGACCGGAAAATAGAGCATGCGACGCTGCTCCAGGAGGTCATAGAACGCATTGTCCGCGGCCAAAAAAGCCTGAAATAAAGCGTGAATCCTTCGAATGATCCCGGTCAGGAAACCGGGAATGCATTATTTTAGTATCAACTTTGTTCTTCAAAACTGACTGCAGCGACTTTCGATGGCTACGAAAAGCATGAACGACAGCTGGGCACGCGTGGTTACCCAGATTGAGACCATTTGGAATACGGAGGAATTCGGCGACAAGGAAATGAAAAAGGCCCGTGGCAATCTTTCCAAGATGGTCAACCTCATCCATGAGAAGACGGGAGAGCCGAAAGCAGAAATCGTGCAGAAGATCTCGGCATTCCTGTAGGGTCGTTTGACCCTGTCGGGGGTGCCCGCAAGTCCGGGATCCCTCATCCGGATCCCGTGTAAAGTCCTGGCCGGTTTCCCGGCCGGGACTTTTTTGATGGTACTGTGTATTCCTGAATTTATGAACACCACGTCCACCCCATTGAATTCTCCGGCATTTGCCCGGCGCGAAGCTGAATATCTGGCGTTGCTCGACACGTGGCGCGCCCGTCTGGACGTCATCCACAAGGGCGGCGGTGAAGCGCGCCAGAAGCGCGAGCACGATCGTGGGAAGATGCTGGCTCGGGAGCGGATTGCGGCGTTGGTGGACGACCCCGGGGATTTCCAGGAGATCGGTGCCTTCGTGGGCTACGAAATGTACGAGGAGGAGGGAGGGTGTCCGGCCGGCGGAACCGTCATGGGGACCGGATATGTCAACGGGCGACTCTGCATGATCGTGGCCAACGATGCGACCGTGAAAGCCGGTGCCTGGTTTCCCATTACGGCCAAGAAGAACATCCGGGCTCAGGAAATTGCCATCGAGAATCGCCTGCCCATCATCTATCTCGTCGATTCGGCCGGGGTATTCCTGCCCATGCAGGATGAGATTTTTCCCGACAAGGATCACTTCGGACGGATTTTCCGCAACAATGCGGTACTGTCTTCCATGGGGGTCCCGCAGATTGCCGCCATCATGGGGAGCTGCGTCGCCGGGGGCGCTTACCTGCCCATCATGAGCGATGAGGCCTTGATCGTGGACGGAACCGGATCGGTATTCCTGGCGGGCCCCTACCTGGTGAAGGCCGCCATCGGAGAGGACGTGGACAGCGAAACACTGGGAGGCGCCTCCACCCACAGCCGGATCTCCGGTGTTACCGACTATCTCATGCCGGATGATGCCACCTGCCTGGCCACCATCCGGGAACTGATGGGCCGCCAGGGCGCCCGTCCAACAGCCGGGTTCGATCGGGCCGAGCCGGTTGCCCCTGCGCACGATGCAGCCGAGTT
Organism: Rhodothermales bacterium; assembly: GCA_040221055.1. Lineage (NCBI taxonomy): Bacteria > Pseudomonadati > Rhodothermota > Rhodothermia > Rhodothermales > Rhodothermales bacterium. The sequence goes on from JAVJVN010000019.1 coordinate 17,163, forward strand.
GTACGGCATAGTACCGGTTTCAGGCGCGGTACCGTATGACATGCGGGACGTTCTCGCCCGCGTGATCGATGCCGGATCGTGGACGGAATACAAACAGGAGTACGGACAGACCATCCTGACGGGCTATGCCCGCGTGGACGGCTGGAGCGTGGGTATCGTGGCCAATCAGCGTACCATCGTCAAGGCGAAGGCCGGCGTGAAGGCTCATACCGACGAAATGCAGGCGGGCGGAGTCATCTATTCGGACTCAGCGGACAAGGCCACCCGATTCATCCTGAACTGCAATCAGAAACGGATTCCCCTGGTGTTCCTCCAGGACGTGACCGGCTTCATGGTGGGGTCGCGCGCCGAGCACGGCGGTATCATCAAGGATGGGGCCAAGATGGTTAATGCCGTGGCCAATTCCGTCGTACCCAAGTTGACGGTTGTGATCGGTAACTCCTTCGGTGCGGGCAACTATGCCATGTGCGGTCGCGCGTACGATCCGCGGATGATATGCGCATGGCCCACGGCGCGGATGGCCGTCATGGGTGGATCGCAGGCTGCCAAGACTTTGTTGCAGATCCAGAAAGCGACCCTGGCCCGCAAGGGAAAAGAACTGACTGAACAAGAGGAGGCGGATCTCCTCCAGCAGATGAAGGACCGGTATGATCGCCAGACCACGGCCTATTATGCCGCCGCTCGCATGTGGGTGGATGAGATCATCAATCCGGTGCAGACGCGGTCCTGGATAAGCCGCGGCTTGTCCGTGGCCAACCTCAATCCGGATGCTCCGGTTTTCAATCCCGGGGTCATCCAGACGTAAGCCGTTCCACCCAGTCGTGAGGATTCCAATGCCGAACCCACCGCTCCCGGATGCCGGGAATCCAGAAGAACGTACCGTGTGGAAACGCACTCCGGACGTGAACGCCATGAACGACCGCTGCGCGGGTACCATGGTCGAGCACCTCGGCATGGTCCTGGTGGACGTGGGGCCGGACTGGCTGCGCGGGACCATGCCCGTCGATGCACGCACCAAACAACCGCTGGGCCTGCTTCACGGTGGCGCAACCGCCGCGCTGGTGGAAACCCTTGGCAGCGTGGCGGCCGCCTGGGCAGTGGATGAGCAGCACTACTGCGTGGGCATCGAGATCAACGTGAATCACATCCGTTCCATACGCAGTGGACAGGTGGTCGGAACGGCCCGGGCCATCCAGGCTGGACGGCGCATCCAGGTCTGGCAGGTCGATGTGGAGGATGAAGCAGGTCGGTTGATCAGTACCGGGCGGCTTACGCTCGCGGTCCTGCAACGAGATACTGCAGGCTGAACCAGCTCCGATCGTCCGTCCACACGCGGTCCACTTCGAAGCCCGCTTCCGAGACCAGGTCCCGGAAGGCCGTGAGTGTGTATTTGTGGGAGTATTCGGTCAGGATGGATTCGCCTCTTTCCAGTTCGATGGCATCCTCTCCAATCCGGACTATGTGGGGCTCGCGACTTATGAGATGCATTTCAATCCGACTGGCATCGGCATTCCAGATGGCTTCGTGGTCGAAGCGTTCCGGCTGGAAGTCGGCCCCCAGACGTGCGTTTGCGTGGATGAGCACATTCCGGTTGAAGGCGGCCGTGACTCCGCTGGCATCGTTGTAGGCGGCTCGCAAGACGTCTTCGTCCTTCACCAGATCCACCCCCAGCAAGACGCCGCCTCCCGGTCCCACGACGTCGCCCAGCCGGGACAGGAAATCCACCGCTTCCGCGGGCTTGAAGTTGCCGATCGTGGATCCCGGGAAGAATACGGAAATCCGGGAGCCCGGCGTGGGGACCAGATTCAACGGAATCGGTTGGGAGTAATCCGCGCAGACCGGGAGCACGCGCAGGTTCGGGTATCGCTCCTGGATGTGCTCCGATGCCATGAGCAGGTGATCCCTCGAGATATCCACGGGGACGTACGCGTCCGCGTCAGGGAGTGCGTCCAGCAGCATCCGTGTCTTGAGGCTGCTCCCGGAGCCGTATTCAACAAGGATGGCAGACGTTCCCAACCGGTCCGTGATGGCCCCCATGTTGTCCTCCAGGATGGCCATTTCCGTGCGCGTCAGATAGTATTCGTCCAGCTCGCAGATCTCGTCAAACAGCTGCGATCCCCGCCCGTCATAGAAATATTTGGAGGGGATGGATTTCGGGGATTGTTTGAGGCCCCCAAGGACATCGACGGAAAACGTGTCGGATTCGGGGGCAAGATCCAGATACAGGCGAACACGAAAAGACATGGGAGCGGGTGCAGGTGGATGAGGCCGAGCCGACTCAGCGGGCGGATCGGGCCAGGCGGATTCCGGAAAACTGCCAGCGGGCATGGCCGGGGAAAAAATTGCGATAGGTCAGGCGGATGTGATCACCGGGCGTAGCCACACTTCCACCCCGGAGCACGAACTGGTTGTACATGAACTTCCCGTTGTACTCTCCGAGTGCTCCGTCCTCGGTTTCGTATCCGGGATAAGGAGAGTAGTGGCTGCTGGTCCACTCCCAGGTGCTGCCGAACAGGTTGTGGAAAGGTCCAATGAGACTCCTTTCACCGGAAAGTGACGGGATGAAGATCAGGTCCTCGCTGAAGTGACCCGTGATGTTTGTGTTTCCGATGGCTGAGCCGGCAGCGTGCTCCCACTCGAATTCCGTCGGCAGGCGGGCACCGGACCATCGCGCAAACGCGTCGGCTTCGAACAAGGAGACGTGGGTAACGGGCGCGTCCAGGTCGAGCGGAAGGCGGCCGGCCGTCGTGAATTCGGTCCATTCCCCATTCTCGTGCTGCCAATAGAGCGGGTGCGTCCATCCTTCACGCGCCACGGTCGCCCAGCCTTCGGAAAGCCAGAGGACCGGGTTCGCGTATGCGTCATCTTCCACGAATGCGAGGTACTCGCGGTTGGTTACCGGTCGGGAGGCCAACTCGAACGGTTCAACGAACACGCGATGGCGGGGGCCTTCGTTGTCGAAGCAGAAGCGCCCCGAGCCTGCGTCCCCGATGGTTACGATGCCTGGATTGAAGGCCATCCAGGTGGTCGGAAGGTCGTCAGACGGCATCCGCTTCCCGGAAGGGTCGTAAGCCGGCTGCAGCGGATTGATGGACAGGACGTGCTTGATGTCCGTTACCATGAGCTCTTGATGTTGCTGCTCATGATTCAGGCCGATTTCCACGACCCGTTCCACCTCGGGGGCTGTTCCCGCTGGCAGCTTGCGCAGGAAGGCCATCATGGCGCTGTCCACGTGCGCACGATAGGCATTCACGTCATCGACCGTCGGGCGCGAAAGCAGGCCGCGGTGGGGACGTGAGAAGCGCTCACCGGCCTGCACGTAGTAGGAATTGAACAGGTAAGCGAACCGTTCGTTGTACGGCCGGTATCCCTCCACGTTTGGCCCCAGGACGAAGGTCTCGAAAAACCAGGTCGTGTGGGCCAGGTGCCATTTTGTCGGGCTCACGTCTTCCATGGACTGGACGACGTGATCTTCGGGTGCGAGTGGTGCCGCAATCCGGCGGGTTTGTTCTCGGACACTGGAAAACCGGGCCGAAAGGGCCGGCGTTCCAGCCGGTTCAGGATCCTGCATGATCGGTTGGAGGTTCAGCCTTCAATATATACAATTGACAAAGGGTCGTTCATGTCCTTTCTACTGAGAGTACTTGTGCTGCTGGTTGTTACGACTGGCGTCGTGCGGGCACAGGTTCCGGCGGACCGCCTGGACAAGGCCATTGCCCGCGGCGATTCGCTGTACGCACTCTTCGACAATGAGGCCGCGCTCACGGCCTACGAACGGGGTCTGGTTGTGGATTCCACCGATTTCGGGTTGCTCTATCGTCTTTCCCGGACGGCGAACGATTTTGGTCAGGATTTACTCGCCCTGGACCGACGGCGGGAGGCGGATCATGTCATGGCCCAGGCTACGTCCTATGCCGACATGATGCAGCGGCATCATCCGGAACGTCCCGAAACATGGTTCCAAATGGCGGCCACCTGGGGAAACAGGGCCATCTTCATGGGCGGAAAAGACAAAGTGCGCATGGGCCGGAATGTGGAAGCCTACGCGAACCGGGCTCTTGAGCTGGATCCCGATTACGCATATGCCCTGTTGGCGCTGGGCATCTATTACCGTGAACTGGGCGCATTGAACTGGATCCAACGCACCTTCGCCAATACGTTTTTCGGCGGGCTCCCGGAAGGGGGGAACGAGAAGGCCATCCGTTTCCTGTCCCGTGCGCTGGAGGAAGACCCGACACTGGTCATGACCCATTTCGAGTTGGCGGAAACGTACAGTGCCGAGGGCAACCAGGAAATGGCGGCGTATCATTACGGGCGGGTGCTCGAACTGACCCCCATCAACACGGAAGAACTTCGCCAGCAGCGGGATGCCGGCCGGATACTGGCCGATTCGTAATGCAGAACGAGATTACAGGTTCTGGTATCGGACACCGCTTCGGGGCGCGAATCCTGTTCCGGAAACTCGATTTTGAACTCCGGGGCGGAACGGCAACCGCGGTCACCGGCCCCAACGGGTCGGGCAAGTCGACCCTGCTGAAAATCCTCGCAGGCTTGTTGACACCGACAGCGGGGCGCGTGTCGCTGGTGTCCGGAGGCCTTGCCGTGGAGCCCGGGCAGCGCCCCCTCCATTGTGGGTTCGTGGCGCCGTACATGAACGTATACGACGGCTTCACGGCCCGCGAGAATCTGGAGTTCATTGCGCGGGCGCGGCGTTTGGACAACAGGTTGGTGAAAGGCGGACGTGCCCACGATCAAATCACTGAAGGTCGGTTGACCGAAGCCCCATACGTGGGTAGCCGCATTGACCGCCTGCTGGCGGATGTCGGATTGACCGAGCGGGCGGACGATCCTGTTCGCACGTTCTCCTCCGGCATGGTGCAGCGGGTACGCCTGGCGTGTGCCCTGCTGCCCTCGCCGCCCGTCCTGTTGTTGGATGAGCCCGGCGCCACGCTGGATGAAGAAGGCGTCGCCCTGGTGCATCGGGTCGTCCGGGAGGCCACGGAAGCCGGCCGGATCGTCGTCCTGGCCACCAACCTCGCGTCCGAGGCGGTGCTCTGTTCAGAACGGTTGGAAGTGACCGCCCAGCGGTAGGGGCGGGCGCACGCCCGGGGCGGCCAGGAAAAGGAATCGGCATCCGGCCGATCGCAGCACGTGCGCACATCCGGCCAGGGTGGCTCCCGTCGTCACCACGTCGTCCACCAGGATGATTGCAGGCGGGACACATGCGTTCGGCGCCAGATGGAACGCCCGGGCCACGTTCCTGCGGCGATCGGCAGCGGAAAGGGTCGTCTGCGACAGCGTGTGCTCCCGCCGCTCCAGCAGCCGGCTGCGGAAAGGCACGCCCAGCCCGGCGGCCAGGCTTTCCGCCAACAGGTGCGCCTGGCAATACCCCCGGTCCAGCACCCGCAGCCGATGGGAGGGTACCCCGGTGCATACCGGTGGACCGTCCGCGAACATCCCGCGACCTTCCTTCCAACCCGGCGGCAGCAGGCCGCGGACGGCACCGGCCAGCGGGCCCGCCAGCACGGGCGCCACGTCCGCGCGACCCTCGTACTTGAACGCATGGTGCAGGCTGCGCACCGGCGACGTATCGGAGAACATCCAGCGGGCCGCAAGCAACGTCGTGCCGACCATGAGTGGCAGGTCACATCGCATCAACCGGCTTTCCGCGAGAGACACGCGGCAGGGGTGGCAAAGAACCCGCCCGACCGCGCCCCGCCCATCCGCCGACGAGCGGCGGTGGAGTCCGTTCGGCAGGACCGTGCCGCAGTGCAGGCACCGGGGTGGCAGCCAAACGGATATCAGCCTGTCCGCCGTGGCCCGGACGGACCCGAGCGAATGGACAAGATTCGGATAAAAGCGGGTTCCCATGTTCCTACAGAGTGCCGGCCGTGGGAAATGCCACGTGCGAGGCCGTATACTTGAAGGAACTGAACCCAATCTGGAACCACCATGGCGGCACGCAAGCGGAAAGGGATGCTGATCAAGAACACGAATCCCCGTCCGGTCACCATCGACATGACCTCACGCAGCATTACGCTGAATCCCGGCGATGAAGAGCTCGTTACGGCCGAAGAAGTCCTGGACGAGGCACTCAGGGACTATCTCCAGGTTCGCGGCGTGTCCATTGTCCGCCCCGCCCTGGACGACGAAGAAGAGGAATTGAAGCGCCAACTCCGGGGCTGAATGGAGCGCAAGAAATGAAGGCAGAAGACACGTTGAAGATCCTGGCGCTCGAACCCTGGTATGGTGGAAGCCACCGGGCGTTCATGGACGGTCTGGTGAAACATTCCAGGCACACGTTCGAGACCGTGCACATGTCGAACCGCTTCTGGAAGTGGCGCATGCAGGGCGGCGCAGTGACGCTGGCCCGCCATGTGGAACGCCTGCTGGACGACGGCTATCGGCCAGATGTGATTTTCGCCTCGAACATGGTGAACCTGCCGGCCTTCCTGGCGCTGACCCGCGACAGGCTCGCGAAGACTCCGGTCGTGCTCTACATGCACGAGAACCAGCTGACGTATCCGCTTCAGGAAGGAGCCGAGCGGGATCACACGTACAGCTACATCAATTACATGTCCTGTCTGGCGGCGGATCGGATCGTGTTCAACTCGCAGTACCACCATGACGAGTTCATGGAGGCCCTGCCGCGGTTGCTCCGGCTGTTTCCGGACTACACGCACCTGAACACGGCGCAGACCATCCGGGGAAAAAGCAGCGTGCTGCACCTGGGACTCGATCTGCAGGGTCACGACCGCTATGCGAGCGCCTACGAGGCCCACAGTTGGGGCCCCGGCCAGAAACCGCCCATCGTACTCTGGAACCAGCGCTGGGAGTATGACAAGAATCCCCAGGCGTTCTTCCGGCTGATGAACCGGTTGGACGACTCCGGCCACAAATTCCGGTTGATCCTGGCCGGCGAGCGCTTCGAGGAGCAGCCCAGGGAGTTCGAGCAGGCGTTTGAACGATACGCGGAGCGCATTCTGCACTACGGATACGCCGAGGACTTCGAGGAGTACAGCAAGCTGCTGCACCGGGCCGACCTCGTGATCTCGACGTCCATCCACGAGTTTTTCGGCATTTCCATGCTGGAAGCCATCTACTGTGGATGCCACCCGCTCCTGCCGAACCGGCTGTCCTATCCCGAGCTCATTCCGGCGTCACTCCACAAACCGCTCCTGCACGCCCCCATTCTGTATGAGGACGATGAGGAGCTGTTCACGGTAATGGCCAAAATCCTGAAGGGCGAGGAACGCCCCCTGCCGGTCGAGACCCTGAAGCAGATTTCAGCCCATCTGGCCTGGCGCGAGCATGTCGCCCTTTACGACGACATGTTCTCGACCATGGCCTGACCGAACTCGCTGCATTTCAGCAGGGTCGCGCCTTCCATCTGCCGCTCGAAGTCGTAGGTCACGCGCTTCTGGCTGATGGTCGTCTCGAGGCTCGAAATAATGAGATCGGCGGCCTCGTTCCAGCCCATGAAGCGGAACATCATTTCGCCCGAAAGGATGACCGATCCGGGGTTCACCTTGTCCTGCCCGGCATATTTCGGAGCCGTCCCGTGTGTGGCCTCGAAAATGGACAACCCGTTGTCGTAGTTGATGTTGGCGCCGGGGGCAATGCCGATTCCGCCGACCTGTGCGGCCAACGCATCGGACATGTAGTCGCCATTCAGGTTCATGGTGGCGATGACGCTGTATTCGCGGGGACGGGTCAGGATCTGCTGCAGGAACGCATCGGCAATCACATCCTTGATGACAATGCCGTTCGGCAGCTTGCACCAGGGTCCGCCGTCGATTTCCACGGCTCCGAATTCTTCCTTCGCCAGGGCGTATCCCCAATCCCGGAAGGCGCCTTCGGTGTACTTCATGATGTTGCCCTTGTGGACCAGCGTCACGTTCGGCTTGCCCTGCTCGATGGCGTAGCGGATGGCGGCGCGAACCAGGCGTTTCGTGCCTTCTTCGGATGTCGGCTTGATGCCGAAGCCGCTGGTCTCGGGGAAACGGACTTTTGCGAAGCGGGAAGGGAAGTGTTCTTCCAGCAGGGCGGCGAAACGCTTGGCGTCGTCCGTGCCGGCCTGGAATTCAATGCCGGCATAGATGTCTTCGGAGTTCTCCCGGAAAATGATCATGTCGACCGCGGCCGGATCCTTGACCGGCGACGGAACGCCCGTGAAGTACTGGACGGGGCGCACACAGGCGTACAGGTCCAGCATCTGACGGAGCGCCACGTTCAGCGAACGGATGCCGCCGCCGACCGGCGTGGTGAGGGGGCCCTTGATGGACACCAGGTGGTTCCGGATGGCCGTCAACGTATCCTCGGGCAGCCACTCACCGAATTTCTCGTAGGCCTTCTCGCCGGCGTATACCTCGAACCACTCGATCTTCCGGGCGCCTCCGTAGGCTTTCTCGACGGCGTTGTCGAACACGTGCTGTGCGGCCGCCCAGATATCGGGACCAATGCCGTCGCCTTCAATGAAGGGCAGGATGGGGTGGTCAGGCACGTTCAGGGTGCCGTTTTCCATGGTGATGGATGCGCCGGCGGAAGGAGGAGTCAGATGCGTATACATGACAATCGGTTCAGGTTCAAAAGTGGAAAAACGGAATTTACGCGTCAATCGATCGGAATCATGCCGGGGATTCCTGACAAGTGACGGGTTGGGCGCCGAGCCGTGCGGGATTTCCGGTTCACAGTCGCCCGAACAGGGAACGGAAACGCAATTCCCAGACTTTCCAGGCAGCCTCTCGCACAATGGCCTTGCTCATCTTGGACTTGCCTTCCGTGCGCTCCGTGAAGACAATGGGCACCTCAGTAAGGCGGAATCCGGCCCGCCAGGCCCGGTAATTGAGCTCGATCTGGAAGGAATAGCCATTCGATCGGACTTTCGTCAGATCCAGGGATTCCAGCACACGGCGGTGGAAGCACTTGAAGCCGGCGGTCACGTCCTGCACCGGCAAACGGGTGATGAACCGCGTGTAGACCCCCGCTCCGTAGGACAGGATGAGCCGGGACAGCGGCCAATTCATGATGCGCACGCCATCGATGTAGCGCGATCCGATGACGACATCGGCTTCCCCGGTCGCCACGGGGGCCAGCAGCAGCGGCAGGTCCTCCGGATTGTGTGACCGGTCGGCATCCATCTCGCAAATGGCTTCGTAGTCGCGATCCAGGGCCCAGGCGAATCCGGCCAGATAGGCGGTGCCGAGCCCGAGTTTTCCTTCCCGCTCCAGGAGGTGTACGCGGCGGGCCTTGTGGTCCCGGTCGGTCCCCTGGGCCTCTGCACGCGCGCGCACGATATCGGCGGTCCCGTCCGGGCTGCCGTCATCCACGATCAGCAGATCGAAGGGGACAGGGAGTCCGAGGACAAGGTCCATGACGGCCGATATGTTCTCGGCCTCATTGTAGGTCGGTATGATGACGAGGGCGCGCAGGGCGGGCAGAGCGAGAGTGGACAGGCGCAGGGTGGCTCAGGTTGGCTCAGGAAGATTGCGCCTTGCTACGCAGGAATTCCAGGGTATGTTCGACCAGATCGGAAGGTATCTCGACCGAATCGGCATCCTTCACCGCCTGGATGGTGGCTTTGTACTGCTCGAAATAGGCATGGCAGTTCCCGCACATGGCCAAATGCTTCTCGAAGGCCTTGCGATCACGCTCGGGCAGTTCATTGTCCAGATACATCGCAATGAAGGTGTTCACCTTCTCGCACGAGGGCATCCCTTTCAACTTCATCAACAGCCGTTTCATGGTGTTTCTCCGTAATGGTGCGCCTGGTCGTTCATTTGTGCCTGCAGCAGGGCGCGAAGGGCCTGACGGGCCCGGTGCAGACGGACCCGGACGGCTCCGTTCGAAAGGTCCAGCGCGCGTGCGACGTCGTCCGTATCCATTTCCTCGATGTCCCGCATGATGACCACCTCCCGGTAATCATCCGGCAACCGGTCAATGGCGTCATGGACCACCTGCTTGCGATCGGCCAGGATGGCGAATTGCTCGGGGGACCAGGCGTCCACGTGGTGTTCGAACATGCCCCGGTTGAAGGAGGGCTGCAGATGCCCGACGTCGTGTTCGTCCAGTGGACGGGTCCGTTTCGCCTTCCGCAGAACGCCCCGGGCCAGATTGATGCCGATGGCGTACAGCCAGGTCGTGAGTTTGGATTCCCTGCGGAAGGAGTCCAGGCGTTGCCAGGCCTGAAGCCAGGTTTCCTGCATGATGCTGCGGGCCTCATCGTCATCCCCGAGCATGCGGACCAGGATCCGGAACAGACGGGGAGACTCCTGGATGACCAGCTTCTCGAACTCCGTCCGGTTTCCGGCCAGCAGCGCCTCGATATCAACAGGGGATGGGTCGTTGGTCGGCATGGTGTCCGCTTGGGTAGCGGCAGGGGCGTCATTGTTACCGGCCTCCCAACCCGCAGCCGGAGCGGTCGTTCCATGTGCCGTTCGAAAGGCCATTCTGGAAGCGCTTTTCCGGAACGTCTTGTAATGACATGTCATTACAAGTTACGTAAAGACTTGGTTAACGCGTCGACAACTTCGCTCTTCCTGACGTATGTTGCCTTGCTTTTCCACCTGATGAACCAACGCACAGATGGCCAAACAGAAGGCTAAAAAGACGGACGACAGCCGCGACTTCCCGTCTGAAATCAAGATCGACGTGACGTTCCCGACCTATGCGGCGGGCGCTTACGGACACAAGGAACTGGGCCTGTCGGAAGACGACGTCATGGCCATGTACCGCAACATGCTGCTTCAGCGTCGCTTCGAGGAGCGGGCCGCACAGATGTACGGGAAGCAGAAGATTGCCGGCTTCCTCCACCTGTACATCGGGCAGGAGGCCATTTCCACCGGGACCGCCGCGGCCATCAAGGTCGGGCATGACTCGGTCATCACGGCCTACCGCGACCACGGACACGGACTGGCCCTCGGCATGACGGCCAATGAATGCATGGCCGAGCTGTTCGGTCGTATTGACGGCTCGTCGAGAGGCAAGGGTGGCTCCATGCATTACTTCTCGAAAAAGCACGGCTTCTTCGGCGGACACGGCATTGTGGGCGCCCACGTGCCGGTCGGAGTCGGTCTGGCCTTCGCCCACAAGTACAAGGAGGACGGAGGCGTAAGCATATCGTTCTACGGCGATGGTGCCCACGGGCAGGGCGCCATCCACGAAGCCGCCAACCTGGCCGGCCTGTACAACCTGCCGGCCATCCTCGTGGTGGAGAACAACAACTACGCCATGGGTACCGCCATCGATCGGGCGTTCTCGCAGCCGGAATTCACGCATCAGGCCGTCGCGTACGACATGAACGCCGCCGTCGTGGACGGCATGGACGTATTCGCCGTCACGAAAGCCATGCAGGACCACGTCAAGCTCGCACGTGAAGGGAAGCCCAGTTTCCTGGAAATCCGCACGTACCGGTACCGCGGGCATTCCATGTCCGATCCCCAGAAGTATCGCACGAAGGAGGAACTGGAGGAAAAGCAGAACGCCGATCCCATCATCCGACTCAAGAAGTACATCCTGGACAACAAGATGTCGGCCCAGGACAAACTGGATGCCATCGACGAGGAAGTGAAGCAGGAAGTGCTGGACTCCGTGGATTTTGCCGACAACAGCCCCTTCCCGGATCTCGAGACGATCTACGAAGACGTCTACGAAGAGAACGACTACCCCTTCCTGGCCTGAAAAACAACGAATCAACATGGCAGAATTGCAATTCAGAGAAGCCATCCGGGCCGCCATGGTCGAAGAGATGGAGCGCGACGAAACGATCTTCCTGATGGGAGAAGAAGTCGCTGAGTACAACGGAGCGTACAAGGTGTCGGAAGGCATGCTCGAGAAGTTCGGGCCGAAGCGCATCATCGACACCCCCATCTCGGAGAACGGCTTTTCAGGACTCGGAATCGGTGCGGCCATGAACGGCCTGCGTCCCATCATCGAGTTCATGACGTTCAACTTCTCGTTCGTGGCCATCGACCAGATCATCAACAATGCGGCCAAAATCCGCTACATGTCCGGTGGTCAGTTCCGTGTGCCGATCGTGTTCCGTGGGCCCAACGGCGCCGCCGGACAGCTCGCCGCCACGCACAACACGTCGACCGAGTCCATTTACGCGACCATCCCCGGACTGAAGGTCATCTCACCTTCGAACCCGGACGATGCCAAGGGCCTGCTGAAGTCCGCCATCCGCGACGACAACCCCGTCCTCTTCATGGAGAGCGAGGTCATGTACGGCATGAAGGGCGAAGTCTCCGACGCCGAGGACTACATCATTCCCATCGGAAAGGCCCGCATTGCCCGCGAAGGCACGGACGTCACCATCGTGGCGCACTCCAAGTCCTACTGGATTGCGCTCCGCGTGGCCGATCGCCTGAAGGAGGAGGGATACAGCGCCGAGGTCATCGATCCCCGGACCATCCGTCCCTTCGACATCGACACCGTCGTGGAGTCGGTCAAGAAGACCAACCGATGCGTCATCATCGACGAGGGCAACCCGTTCGCCAGCATCTCCTCCGAGATCACCTACCAGATCCAGGAGCGCGCGTTCGACTGGCTCGACGCACCCGTCGTGCGGATTACCGCCAAGGACGTGCCGGCCCCCTATGCCAAGAACCTGATTGAGTACTACATGCCGCAGGAAGAGGATGCCTACAAGGCCTGCAAGCGTGTCATGTACGTCGACTAGACCAACACCCGGACAGCGTTATGGCTATTGCAGTAGAAATGCCCAAAATGAGCGACACCATGGAAGTGGGTGTCGTGGTATCGTGGCTCGCCAAGGAAGGCGACGCCGTTTCTGCCGGGGACGTGATTGCCCAGGTTGAAACCGACAAGGCCACCATGGACCTCGAAGTCTACGACGACGGCGTGCTGCTCAAGCGCGTCACCGCCGAGGGCGATGAAGTGGCCATTGGTGGCCTGATTGCCGTATTGGGCGAGAAAGGCGAAGACATTTCCGGTATCCTGGCGAAATATTCGGGAGATGCGGATTCGGGAGATGCGGGCGCCGAGCCCGCCCCCGACGCCGGCGCCGACGCGGCTGAGCCCACCGATGCGCCGAGCCCGGCCCCATCTTCCGACGATACGGGTCGCATAAAAACGTCCCCGCTGGCCCGGAAACTGGCCTCCGAGCACGGAATTGACCTCGCGAAGGTGAGCGGTTCAGGCCCGGAAGGCCGGATCGTGAAGCGCGACATCGAGGCCGCCATGGAAGGCGGTGCTGCCGCCACCGCCGAGCCCAAAGCCGAGTCGAAGGCCGCCAAACCGGCCGCCGAGCCATCCAGAGCTGCCGCACCCGCTTCGGGCGCGACCGCTGCAGCCGGCACCGCCCCGGAAGTCGTCAAGATCTCCCAGATGCGCAAGACCATCGGTCGTCGCCTGGCCGAGAGCAAGTTCACCAGCCCCCATTTCTACCTCACGATCGACGTCGACATGGAGAAGGCCGTGGCCTTCCGCGATCAGATCAACCAGGCATCATCCGCCCAGGACGGTCCGAAGATTTCCTTCAACGACCTGGTCACGAAGGCGTGTGCCCTCGGACTGCGTCGCCACGCATGGGTGAACGCCTCGTGGATGGAAGACAAGGGCGAAATCCACCTGCACAGCGAGGTCCATGTGGCCGTCGCCGTGGCGGTGGACGAGGGGCTGCTGACGCCCGTCATCCGGCATGCCGACCGGAAGGGACTCGGTGACATTGCAACGGAAACCCGGACGTTGGCCCTCAAGGCCCGCGACCGGGAATTGCAGCCCGAGGAGTGGAGTGGTTCGACGTTCACCACCAGCAACCTCGGCATGTTCGGAATAGAGGAGTTCACGGCCATCATCAACCCGCCGAATGCATGCATCCTGGCCATTGGCGCCATCCGGGACACCCCGGTGGTGAAGAATGGCGGCGTCGTGCCGGGCAAGCGCATGAAAGTCACCCTGTCGTGCGACCACCGCGTCGTGGACGGAGCGACCGGCAGCGAATTCCTGGCGACCGTGAAGGGTTATCTCGAGGATCCCCTCACCATGTTGCTCTGACCGCCCTCCGCGGTCTGCAAACCTCATCCAGCACGTGGCCCGGATAGCACACATCTCAGACATCCACTTCGGAAAGATTGCCCACCCGGACATTGTCCAGGCGATCGTCGAGGATGTGAACCGGGAGGGTGTGGACCTGGTCGCCGTGAGCGGGGACCTGACGCAGCGCGCGTTCCCGACCCAGTTCAAGGCGGCCCGGGCCATGCTCGACGCCTTCGAGGCGCCCTGGCTCGCCGTGCCCGGCAACCATGATGTGTTCCCCTGGTGGCGCCCGGAACTGCGGCTCTCGGTGCCGGTGCAGCGCTTCAAGGAGTTCATATCGGACGACCTGACGCCCAACGTGTCCGTTCCGGGCGCCCACGTGCTCGGTGTGAACTCGGCCCACGGGTGGACGGTCATGGGAGGGAAGCTCGGCGCGGCCACGCAGGCCGAAATCCGCACCGGGTTCGACCGCGCCGAGCCGGATGACGCCCGTATCCTGGTGGTACATCACCACCTCCAGGCCCTGAAGCAACTCGGCCCGCACGACGTATCGCGGGGCGCCACGCAGGCCCTCCAGGCCGCTGCCGACGCGCACGTGGACGTCATCCTGTGCGGTCATCTCCACATTTCGCACGTGGACCACGTCACGGCCTGGTCATCCAGGAAGCACGAGCGGCGCATCCTCGTGGTGTCTGCCGGTACAGCCACCAGCACGCGCGGCAGGGCGCATCACCGGAAGACAAACTTCTACAACATCCTGGAAACCGACAAGACGCACATCCACATCCAGGAACGGCAGTTCAACCCGGACCGATTGTCGTTTTTCATATCGAACGGGCACACGTTCCAGCGGGTTTAGCGGCCGGACGCCCTCTCAGCGCAGTAGAATCATGCGCCCGGTGGCGCGCCATTATCGGAGCAAAATCATACGCCCGGTGGCGCGCCAGGCCGAGCCCGCGCCGCGGCCCGCTCCCGCCGCCTCCACCACGTACAGATACGTTCCGGAGGCCAAACCGTCCGCGCTGAACCGCAGCGACGTATGCCGACCGGCCGGGAATGTGCCCGCATCCTGCCGGGCCACCACGCGACCGAGCAGATCCACAACCGTAAGACGTACGGCGGCCGGCTCCGGCAGATCGAAGGGGATGACCGTGGTTGGGTTGAACGGATTGGGGTAATTCTGCCCGAGCCGGTATTCCGTTGGAAGTTCGGCGCCCGGGTTGGCGGGGTCGCCATCGGCCGAACCGTCGGCGGAACCGTCGCCCGAACTGTCACCCTCCACGCCCGTGGAAATCCAGGAATCCAGGAAGAGGCCGGTGGAGGACGCGAAGTCCAGCCGTCCGTCCGTGGCGATGAACAGGCCGTAGGAACCAGACGCCGGGGTCAGGTCGATGCTGAAGACGTCCCCCGTGTGGTCGGGAAGGGCAAGCACCGCATAGTGTTGGAGGCGGGCTTCCGGGTTGAATGGCGGATTGGACACGGTGGGATACAATTCCCCGGGAGCCGCACCCTCGTTGAAGAAGATCGGCATGCCACCGGCTTCCGTCATCACGATCTCTGCGTTTGTCGATCGGGCGTTCAGGAGCCTTCCGGACACCGTGCCGTCCCCAGGAGTCACCGCAAATGCCGGAATGGGCTCTACCACAGCAAAACCGAGAACGGGCACGGCACTGCCATCGCCACCCGGCGCCAGCACCAACCAGGCCTGCTCGCCGTCCGAAACGGTCACTTCCCGGCTCTCGACAGACCCGCCATCACCCGCCTCCATTCCTCCCTCGTCCTCGGACCCCACAGACCATGAAAATGTACCCGGACGGACCCGGATCGAATTTGTAACCTGCGAGGTTACAAATTCAAACACCTCTCCGCCGACCGTCATGGACGCCGGACCGTCCACCGCGTTGACCAGGACGATCCGGCCCGAGCCGGCTTCCGTGGTTTCGGTGGTCCCCACCCCGAATTCCACGCCCTGCTGCGACAGGAGCCCCGTTGCGTCGATCTGGCGGACAATCAGGGAGGAGCTGGTGGAGGAGGCAATCGGCGATCCTCCCGGTGCTGTCCACGGCGCGGCCCACGAACCACTCGACGCACCGCCAGAGGATCCACCCTGCAGCCCGGCGTCCCGACGGAGCAAGCGATGCTCGGCAGCCGGCCCGGCAATCACACCGGGCAGCGCCACCGATACCGTGACGGGCTGCGATTGCGCGAAGTTCACAGAGGACGCCAGGGTCCAGACCACGGGACCAACATCCACCAGAACGCGGCCATCGGACGCCGTTACCGGCAGGCCTTCACGCGAAACCACCTCTGAAGATCGCACACCGGCAACCAGATCGGTACTTGACAGCAGGGGCGAGGCAAAGGTGATGGTGAGGGGCGTGTAGGCGTCTGCCGTTCCGACCGGAAACACAAAATCTTCCCGGGTCTCCGACGGTGCGCGGCGTCCCGTTCGGCCAATCACGTGACTGGGGCCATTCCCGGCGGATCGTTCAAACCCGCCGCTGGATCCCGGAAGCAGCAGCAGGCCGTCCCCGACGTCCAGGCGCCCACCGTCCAGGGACAACTGCTCGGCGATGGTAAGCGTAACCGGTGTGGCATCGGTCCGACGTACGCGCAACCGTGCCGTGGCGCCGTGCTGCTCCATGCGCAATCGACCCAGCAAGGGATCTCCGTTCGTGTGCCAGGTCTGGTCCGTGCCTGTTACGAACACTTCCGAAGCCTGGGAAATGGGCAACGTTGTCTCCAGGTCCCGGGCCACGCGAAGAACCAGCCCGGAGAACGCACCTTCGAGCCGGGCGGGACCCGACGCGGTCAGGTCAATGCTGCCCGAAAGGGAGGCAGAAGGCCCCAGAAACGTCTCGCCAAGCACCTCGATGGTGGCGAACTGGGCCGATGTCACCGTGACATCCCGTACACTGAAGGAGCCCGACGCCAGAAGCGGGTTTCCGTCCAGGCGTACAACGGCACTGCCTGCCGGCCCGCTCACGGCGCGGATGGCCAGGTTCCGCACGGACAGCCCGCGGGTCAACCGGACAGACGGGGCCACCCCTGATGTTTCTTCCAGCGTCATGTCCACGTCATTCAGCAGCAATCCTGCAGGCAGGATCGCGGTGCCGAGGTCGAGTCGGCCGATGCGTGCCGCGACCCGGGCCTGCACGGGTCCCCCGGTAATCCCGCCGGTATCTCCCGTAAGCGTGCCCGGAGACGCCGAATCCAGCTGTTCCACTTCCCACGTGGCGCCCGGGGCCACGGCAATGGTCTGTCCGGTGGCCTGCAGGCGTCCGGAGAATACATGCAGTCCGGCCGACACGGTCAGGCTGCTGTTCAGCCGCAATGTATGCTGGACCGTTCCATGGTTTCCCGCCATGATGACCAGGTGCCCGACCGTTTCAGGCAACTCCAGCCCCGTGGTCAATTCACTGAGCTGGAATCCGGTCGACGTGCCGGAGAGTGTGCCGTCATCCAGGTCGTAGAACACGTTGGGAGGGGCGGAGAGGGTCAGTGGATGCGACAGGGTGCCGGTACCGCGGCGGATGATCCACGCCCCATCGCCCAAGTGGATATCCGTAGGGGCTCCGGCGACCATCGATGCGCCGCTGCGACCGAATACCAGCCTGCGTTCCACGCCCAGGAACCCTCCGGAAATCCGGACCTGGACAGGCCCGGATATACGGAGGTTGTCCACGTGGGACTCCGCCAGGACGTCAATGGAAGCACTGCCCGCGCCGCTGACAATGACTTCGCCGTGCTGTCCGTCAAGGGACGCGAGAAGCATATTCCCGGCATCGACCCCGTTTCCGCGTACATATCCGCCGCCGAGCGTGAGGATGCCGGCCGTACTGCCCGTGATCTCCAGGTCATTCCCGCCCAGGTCAAGCACGCCGGACTGGAGCACGACCGGGGCTCCGCTCGATACGATGACCCGGGACCCGGAGTCGCTTTCAACCCGGAGTGTGTCCGTCCCGGCATCCACCAGGAGACCCACGGATTGCAAGGACAGGTTGTTGCCCAGTGTCAGTCGGGATGCACCGAGGAAGCGCATTTGGCCGGATTGCGATGAGAGATCACCGAAAAAACCGTCTGAACTGCCATCCCCCGGAGTGCCGTCCCGGTCCATGTGCACGTTCGCACCGTCGAATATGACATGATGGGAGCCCACGAACACATCGCCATTGACCAGGTCGAACCGGTCCGTAATGAGCAGGTCCGATCCGAGAAGCGTGTCGTCGCTCGATGCCGGTGCGTCCATGCGGAGCCGGGCGATTCCTCCGGCGGCCACCAGGTTGGCACTCCGGGTCATGGTCACGTAACCGGCCATCGACCCGTCCGCAATGCTGGATTCCGTGCTCGGCTCGAGATCAATCCGACTGCCTGCAGGAACCCGGATGTCCGGATTTCCACCGATGTTCAGGCTGCCGTTGGCACCGAACAGGATTTCACTCGCATCCAGCGAAAGGAGCGCGGCGGTTATTCCTGCGCCCAGTCGGACGGGTTGACGGACCGTGTACCTCGCTCTCGAGGCCGTGAAGCGCTCTGAAATCTGCAGCGGGGTATCGCCGAACAGCGTGACCGTGCCGCTGGATGCATGCAAATCAACCGCCTGGCGGATATTGACCAGCGAAGCGGACCCGGTCGGTTCCAATCGCAGCCGATCGATACGGGAGGGCGTATTCGTCGCGCCGGTGAGGGATGCGGCATCGCCCCGGACGACCAGATGTCCGGAACCCGCAATGGTGCCTTCAATCCGATGGTCGGTACCGGATCCCGCCAGCAGCAGATTCACCCCGGACAGGCGCAACAGCGCACCGTTCTCCACGCGAAGAACACCGGCAATTGTGGATTCCTGCGCAGGTCGGATGCCGAAAACGGGTGGGGTGTTGGAGGCATCGACCGCTCCGACCACCAGGTCATCGATCAAACCGGACTGGAATTCCAGGCCCGGCGCATACAGCGTCTGGATGCTTCCGTAATACCGCAGGTTGTACCGCGAGGACGGATCGAACGACGGGGTGCCACTCCATCCGCGACCGTCCGGAAGGCTGGTTTGCGCTCCGGACCCGCTGCCCGTCACGTTGTCCGAAAGGTTCAGGTGGACGGTCGGGCGGTTCTCAAACAACAGGGTATGCGATCCGATGGCCAACCCCCCGGATCGGAAGTCGATGTCGCCCCCGACCCGGACGATCGCGTCGGGGGACGATACGGGGATGGATGTCTGGTCGTCGGACAGCTGCACGCGCAGGGCACCCAGGCGACCGGCAGCCTCGATGGCGAACGCATCGGATCCGGAAGGGCCGGTAAGGGACAATGCGCCGGTGCTGGACGTTGCGCCACTTCCAGGCGCCAACGTTGCGCCCGAAAGGGTGCCGCCAACCGTCAGGGTCGGAGACGGGCCCGCGCCCGTCATGATGACCGCACCGTCCAGGATATCCAGCGTCCCGGGAATGCGCACGTCGTCGGAGACGACCAGTTGACCGGTACCGAGTCCGGTCCGGGATTCCACGACCAACCGGGCCAGGTCCATGCTTCCGTTCACGTCAACCGATTGGGTGCCCTGACCGTTCAGGATCAACTCCGAGTCCGCCAGGGATACGAGTCCACCGTCGGACGCCAGATTCCCGGCCAGTCGCAGGAAGACGCCCGTCATGCTGATGTTGCCGGCGGACTGTGTGAGGGAACCGGTGATGTTCAGGGTGGATCCGGACTCCGCCAGCCAGACGCCCCCGCTCATGTCCACGGAGGACTGGATATTGATCGTGCTCCCGGAGGCGACCATGAGGGTGCCCCGGCGCAGGGAGAGACGTCCCGCAAGGGATGCGGACTCCGTGAGGGTCACTTCGAATCCATTGATGACCAGTGACGGGAGCACAATGGATTGGAAGCCTGAAATGCGTTGGGGCTCCGAACCGTCCATCGTAATCGTTGCACCGTCAGAAGCGTCCAGGATGCCGCCGTTCTGGACCAGATCGCCCTTCAGGTACAGATTGGAACTGTTTTCGAGGGACAGCTCTCCGGCCAACAGGTCGAGGTCCGATGCAATGGAAACGGTTCCTGATATCTGCACGTTTCCGCCGGGAGCATCCATTGTCAGTACCGGGAGCACGAGAAGGATATCAGAATCCAGGGTCATTGTGCTCCCGGACTCGGCACCGATACCCTGGACGGGCCAGTCGATGGAAGCGGTCCGTAGGCGAACAACACCGCCGAACCGTGCCGGCACGTCGCTCATGAGCACGGCCGATGCGAAGAGGACCTCCAGTCCGTCCCGGAAGGAGAGTCCGTTCGGGGCCACCAATTCGAGGCTCCCACCGGTCACGGAGACGGGTTCCCGGAATGTCAGCAGGTCGGGACCGGCAATGCGGCCCATCGAGGCCACGGATGTCAATCGGGGCAATGTGGCTGTCGATGCCCAGTCCACTGCGGTGGCCGATGCACCGAGGTGGAGGGTGCCTGCAAAATCATCCAGTTCGGCTCCGGTTTCGATGTTCGCCGCGTCATGGAGGGTCAACTCGGCGGTGGGGGCGGCCGCGAGCCGGCCGCCGACCGCGAGGCGGTCGGCCGAAAGGCTCGCGGCCGCCCCCAGGGTTGTGTGGCCGCCAGCCGGGACGTCCAGCAGACCGAAATGGCCATTCCCGGCCAATATGGCGGTATCCGTGGCGGTCGGGCCCGCCTGGATGGTCAGTCCGTCAATAGCCCCCTCATTCAGGATCTCACTCCCGTCCAGGGCAAAAAGGAGGGGGGTGGCCAGGTAAGACCCTGACCGGATGGCTGCACTTGCCCCATCGGCGCTCACGTGGCCCTGCTCCTGTACCTGGAGCAATCCCGTAACCTGCACAGGGCCCTGGGGCGTTGTCTGGGCTTGGATGGTGACCGTTCGGGGCAGCTGGGTGGTTGCGCCCGCGGTCCCAATGCGCGTCATGGTGCCAGCCAATGTCAGTTTTCCGCTGGAGGTGGCGTCGTCGAAGCCGGCAATGGCCGCATTGGCGGTCAGGAAAGTGATTTCAGCGTTCTGTGCACCGAAAACCAGCCGGTTCACATTGATTGAACCGGCTCCACCCCCACTTCCACCTCCTCCATCCCCACCTGTCGGGCTGCCGAAGGAGACGGAAGCGGTTCGCGTCAGTACCAACTCCGTGTCAAAACGCAATTCGCCTGTGAACCCGGGCTCCAGCGGTGCCGCCACCGCCGAACCGGTGAACGTGACGGTATCCAGGAAGTCCGTCCGACCGGATCCACCGACCGTTAGCAGGGCCGGGTCCAACGCGATGGCTGCATCCAGCCGGACGGCGCCTCCATGTGCGATCTGCAGGGCCATGGATTCCGGCAGAAGGCCTTCTGTGATGGTCAGGTCGGGATTGGCACCGTCCAGGACCACGCGGCGCATCGTCTGGCTCGGCGAGTACACGGGTTGGCCGATCAGCATACCCTCTGCAAAGCGGATTCGGGCCTCAGCGGAGGCAATCCGTCCCACCGCATCTTCCAG
The DNA here is from genome assembly GCA_040221055.1 of Rhodothermales bacterium. Taxonomy (NCBI): domain Bacteria; kingdom Pseudomonadati; phylum Rhodothermota; class Rhodothermia; order Rhodothermales; species Rhodothermales bacterium. The sequence goes on from JAVJVN010000019.1 coordinate 38,641, forward strand.
AACCAGGGATACGGACTGCACATCGAGGGTGCCCGCCCGCAGTTCCAGGCTGCGGAGAACGCCATCCCGTCCGGATCCCGGAGTGTTCAGGATGCCGGTCCCGAGGACCAGCCGCGATGCGGTGCCCGACAGGAAGCGGACCGTCCCTCCGGGGTTGTCGATGGCCAGGAAGCGCTCGGACACGCGGATTTCGTCGTTGCCCGCAAAGGACTCCAGCACGAAATCCACATTCTTGCCGGCTCCTGTCATCAGGACCCCGTCCCCGTCCGGCCCCAGGAAGTATTCCCCGCCGGCCACGCACACGATCTGGCCATCGGATGCACGCGTGAATCCGGTCTCCAGGGATCGGAGGGGCTGCACCTGTGTACCCGGGTTGGCGTCATCGCCGTCCGATGCATTTATATACAGTGTGCATTGCTGGGCCCGGACCGGTGACGCGGCCATGGCCAGGACAATGCAGGTGAGCAGAAGGAATCGGAAAGGCGTCATTGCGGACCGGATGGTTGGAGGTCCCGGCATGGGCCGGGCGGGACCCAAAATAGGGAATCGGGGACGCCGGATGTCACACGATCTTGTTATGGCGTTCTTGCGATCGGCGTGCCGATTCCGGATATTGCAGCACTTGAGTACGGGTGTTCCGGTTACATATTTCTGGCTTTCCAGTTGGGTATCCGGGGCATTCCATGTGTACAAGACCATGCAAACACGTGGCGAAATCCCGGCTTCCGGGGCATTAGTCGCGTTTTAAAGACCTGATTATAAACCGCTTGCGGAAAATCAGAAACCGTTATTGAACTTCATGTCTTCCACCCACCAACACGCTTCCGGCGCACGGAATTCTTTCCGTCGTGCCGGTTTTTGCGTGTCGATGGTCATCGGAAGTCCTGAGAATCCAACCCGTCCCTCTTCTTGAGGGGCACTCCTAAACACAAATCATTCCAAAGAATGAAAATCAGAGAGGCTCAGTCCATGAACAAGCAGAGACTGCTACAGCTTATAACAAGAGCTGCCTTTGCGCTGATTGTCATGTTTGCCTTCACGGCAAGCATGTCAATGGCGCAAATTTACGTCTCGACGACGGGCAGTGACGCACTTGATGGCTCTTCGCCAACTGTTCAATCCGCAACAGTTGGACCGAAGAAGACCATTGGTGCTGCGCTCCTTATTGCCGGAGACGGCGATACGATTGTCATCGAGGCTGGTACGTACGCAGAGGACCTTGATTTTTCGGCCGCTGGCTTTGACGGCGACGATATCACGGTACGGGCGTCCAACCGAATTGCCAATACTGTTGTCACGTTACAGGGTGACATTATCATCGGTGCTGCGGTCGGTGTATCGGAGCCAAACATTACTTTGGCTACGAGCGGAGGGACATTCGTGACCAGCGGAGCTGGGAATGACCTGTTCCTTGCGGACGGTACGCTCACGCTCGCTAGTGCAGGAGTACTTACGCTTCGTGACGACGTCCTCGTAACACGTACTCACGGTGCCGTGTCGGGCTCCAATGCTGTGTTCTTTGCTGGGGAATCCAATTTCAGCTTTGCCAACACGACGGCAGCTCCTGGTGAGTCTATCACCGTGGGTCTCGAGTTCCCGGCCGATTTGAATGGCGGTGTCATTGATATTACTCAGGCCGCTGGCTCTATTACATTCCCTGGTTTTACGGCAGGCGACTTTGATGCCAGCACGGCTGCCAGCGTCACAATCAACGGCGATGTCGTCATTGAAGGTGATACCGACGGATTTACCAATGGCGGCGCTGGCTCAGTTGTCGTCAATGGAGATCTCGATGCACAGGCCGACATTGTTACCAGCACAGGCGCTGGTGATATCACGGTCAATGGTGATCTGGATTTGGCCAACGGTGTTTACCTGATTAATGACGGTACGGGTGACATGGAAGTCACCGGGACCGTTAGGTACACCGAAACTGTTATCCCCGCCGAACTCGGTCTGACCAACGATGTAGAGATTATTCGTTCCGATGCAGGATCTCTTACGGTCAATAACGTGGTTACTGCTTTTGCCTCGCGTAATGGAGGAGCGGCAGGAAATGCTACGTTTAATTTCCAGATCAACATCGTTGATGGAGATGGCGAAATTGCTGGTACGATCACGGAAGCTGGCTCAGGCGCAAACACGTTTTCTGCAGCCGTTGACGTAATTGATGGTTGGGTTGAGCTGTTGACGGGAGCTGCTGCAGCAGCTCCGGGTGACGGTCTCACCATCGCAAGCTCCAATACCGTTTCTGGTGACATCACGAACGCGGGTACGCTGATTCTTGGTGCAGGTGCAACCTTGACGCTTGAGTACGACAATGTCGCAGGCTTTACTGGCGGACTTGGTGATATTAATGGATCAACCGGGACCGTAGTCATCAACGGCGACACGCCGGCTGGTACAGTTGACATTGCCGGCAACCTGACTATCAATGGCGATGGCGGTGCAGTCGGTCTGGATGTTGGTGGCAACCTCAGTCTTGCTGGTGATGGTGATATCAGTGGTGTGGTTGACGTAGACGGAATCATGAATGTCACTGGCAACGGCGTTGATTTCACGGCACCAAACGGCCCCGGACTCTTCGCTGTTCGCGTCGATGGCACGACCACATTGTCTGCCACTGCAACTGGCGGTGACTTTCCAGACTTCTCGGGTGGTGACGCAGATTTTAACGGTGATGTCATCATCAACTCTAACACCGACTTTGCTGGCGATGTTGACGTGGCGGGTAGCTTGACGGTGTCCAATGTTGGTGACTTCGGTGGAGACCTGACTGTAGCCGGAACGGCAACTTTCGACGGCAGCTCTGTCGCCGACGCCAACACGATTACCGGGGACATGAACATCTCTGGTGCCCTGAGCATCAGTGATAATTCCTATGTGTCTGGTGTTGACGGAGCCGTCTCAACGTTCACGATTGATGACACAGTCGTCTCTCAGGGTTCAGCATTCATCGTGGGTGAAGACAACACGCTGGATATCCAGGGTAACTTCACTGGCGGCCTCCTTGATGGTACTGATACTGACGGTGACGGAACTGTCGCTCTGGTCAAGTTCAGCTTGCCGAGTGGTGGTGCCACGTTCTCACCAGGACCTAACACCCAGGTCGCAGACGTTGAGGTTGATGGAAACGAGCTCACGCTCATGGTTGTGGGCGGCTTTGAGGCTCAGGGCAACCTTACGCTTCAGAACGACGCAACGCTTGATTTGACAGATGTCTTGGTGTCACTCACTGGTACCAATGCGGTCGTCGATATCAAGACGAATTCTGAAATCATCGCATCCGGTAACACAGGCGCCCTCGAGTTCGCTGCCAATGTGGCTGACAATGCCACGACGGCAACCGCAGAAGGTGCTCCAGCTGCCGGTCAGGAGATCATTGGTGGTGGTACGCTGACCAATATCATCGTGAACAATGCAAACATTGCTCCCGAGCCAGTAGATCTTGACGCATCCATCACGATTACCGGTCAAATCTCGCTGGCTGACGGCGGAATTGCGATCGAGAATGCCGAGACACTGGCGTTCTCAGGTGACGGGGCTGGTGTCAGCATCAACGTTGGCGGCACGAGCGTCATCTTCAATGGTGACGGTTCTACGGGAGCGGTTTCCGGTTCATACGATCTCACGTATGAAGGAATTGCCGTTGCGCCATTCACGTCAGGAGACGAGTATGACGCGACCGATGTAGATGATCTTACCGTCACGGCAACTGGTAACACGATCAACCTCAATTCGTCAGGTGCTGTCAACATTTCAGGTGACTTTACCGTCGCTACTGGTGTTCTGGCAGACCTCGACGATGACCTGGAGGTAGACGGTACCGCATCCATCGCGGGCACGGTCTCAGGAAACGGTGTTCCGAACGTGTTGGAACTCTCCGGTGATGGCCTCAGCCATTCCGTAACGGGTACCGTTACGGCAGATCTGACGCTTTCCGGCGACTCTGATCTTGCTGGGTCTACGAGTAACACCGTGGCCGCTACGCTGACGAACGTCAATGTGACGGGTACGGTCTCCATCTCCAACATTCAGCAAGTCACAGGTCTCATCGATGTTGATGGCGATCTCACGTTTGGCATGTCGAATGCTGATGGAGCAACTGCAGGCCCTGGCACTGACGCTCGTTTGGCCGGTAATCTCACTGTAGACGAAGGTGCAAGCTTCACGCTTTCCACCAACGTAATTTCAGACGCCAACGTCGACTTTGGTGATAACGGCGCTACAGCCGGTACCGCCACGCTCAACTTGGGTGGCTTCGAATTGCGCATGGTAGGCGGTGCATTTACGGCCGATGTGGACTCCGATCTCGGAACGACAGGTACAATAGCATTTGACGGTGGTACCATTGGTACCGCAGGTGCATCTGTGCCCAATCTTTGGGTCGACTCCGGCTTGGTAGCACTGTCCAGCGATGTTGACGTTCTGACGCTCCTTGATGTGGACGTGGCTCTTGGTCTCGCGACCTTCACGCTTTCGCTTCAGGGTGATGCTGAGCTCGCTGCCGATGTTACGGGAGGTGAGTTCGAGACGCTCGGTACGACGCTGACGGCTTCTGCTGATATCGACTTCACAGATCTGACGATCAACAGCGTCAGTACGACGACGTTCGCATCGACGAGCGGAACCACGGATCGTACGTTTACTGTCCTTGGCGCATACGTCCACACCAAGGGCGACGTGGATCTCGGTGATCAGGATCTGGTTATCACGACCAGCTTTGATTACACAGCGGGGTCTTATATGGCGGGCGATGGCATCGTGTTCTTCAACGATGCAACGGATAATGCCGCTGCTATCCCAGTTGACACGAACGGTGGCATCGTAACCATTCCAAATGTCACAGTAGACGTTACGGTTGGAACGGACGTCGGCTCCAATGACGGAATCACTCTCGTCGACGGTGCCTCTGAAGTGGATCAAATGGTCGTATCGGGATCATTCATGATTCTTGATGGAACCGTTCTGACCAACGAAGCAGGCGCCCTGACGGACTCGAAGGTTACGCTGAATGACGGTGTCGTTCTGACGCGTGACGATGGCACGTTCGAGCAGACGCCCACGTTCGGTGGCGACAACTTGACCGTCATCTATGAGGACTTCGATGCCAGTGGTCTTATTGTGACGGACAACGAGCTTCCCGCAACGGTTGCCGAACTCCAGATCAACGATGCCACAGAGCTCGACGACAATGTCGATGTAGCTGTCACAACGCTTGACTTGAATGGCGACCTTTCCATCGACGAGAATGACGACGGTGATAACACACTCACAATCGCTGAAGGTGGATGGTTGCAGGTCTCTGCTCTTGGTGCTTTTGTTGACAATAATGCCGGCACAGTCGAGCGATTCACTCCAGCTGGCCCTGTCAACTTGATGTTCGACGGGTTGGCAACCACCAACAGCCTCGTCTTTCCGGATGCCGCTGGAGCTGACGCCGTCAATGTCAACGAACTGTCGGTGCAGGCTAATGTCGCTCTTCATGCTGATCGTACGGTTGTTGATGCTACGATTGACGCTGCCTTCGACGTTAATGGCAACGAACTGTCAGTAACGGGTTCGTTTGTACTCGTCGATGATGCTGATGCCCCGGATGGCTCTATCACTGACTCAGGCCCTGGCGGCGCTCTCGCGCTGGACGGCTCGGGTTCTGCACAGACGCTCGACGCAACCGGTGACATCGACTTCCCGGCTTCACGGTTGATTATCTCCAATCCGGAGGGAGTGATTCTCACCGGTGGAGACATAGACTTCCGTAATCCAGGAGCTGCTCCAGCTGCTGGTCCTGGAACCGGTGGTACACTCGTTCTTGAGGAGGGGGTCTTCACAACCGGTACCAACCAAGTGATCCTTGATCATGGTGGAACCGGTAGTCAGGGCTTCACCTCCGACGGTGGTGTTCTTGTCGGCAATGTTACAAAGGAGATCGTTGGTGGCGCTTTGGGTGCTGCAGCGGATCGGATGACGTTCCCGACCGGTACTACTGCAGGCGAAAGCCGCCCAGTGTCTATCACGTTCAACAAGCCAAATGAGATTGCGGCTGGTGGTGCCTCAGGTATCACTCTAACCGTGAACCATCTTGAAACCTCACCTGGTGGCAACAACAACCTGCCGTTGACTACAAAGGATAATCTGGGAGAGGATCTTACGATCGCTCGATATCCAGATTTCCATTGGCTGATTACGGCAAGCTCGACGTTGTCGCCGTCCGTCGATTATGACATCGAACTGAATGCTGCTGGATTTGCAGAGTTCGTTGGTGAGGACATTGAGAGCGTTCGTACGATCCGCCGTCAGGCTCACGCAAACGAGGCCACGATCACAGAGGAGCAAAAAACGAACTTCTGGACACTGGTTGGTCCAACGCCTGAAGCAAACGACAACTTTGCTGTCAGTTCGACCAATCCTGTCACGGTTGTTCGTGACGCAGTCGGTGCTCTGAACTCCGGCAACGGCGTGCTCTTCACGATGGGTCTCGAGTCCAACATGACAGTCACGGCTCCTGCAGCTGTCGCAGTCAATGCGGGCGATACGCAAGACCTGGATCTGTCAACCGTGTTCGGAGGCGGTACCGGTGCTTACACCTATGCCATTACGTCGGCTGATACAGGTGTCGCGACTGGCACGGCTGCGGGCAACACATTGACCGTGTCAGGTGTTGCTATCGGATCGACTACGTTGACGGTGGTCGCGACCGATGAATTGAACGACTCCCGTTCGACTACGGTTACCGTAAATGTTGCTCCTGGCTTCGCAGCAGCACCGGATCTTGATCTGGATGCAGCAGTGAATGTTGGTGGTACGAATGAAGCTGCCCTCGAAGGCGTTGTGGTAGGGGGTACGGAACCGTACACCTACGCCGCTACATCCAACGATACGGCTGTTGCCACGGCAGCAATCGTATCGGGTGAACTCGTCATCACGGGTGTTGCCATCGGGTCGACGACCGTTGATCTGGTTGCCACGGACGCCACGGGCGCTACCGTGACCCTGGTTGTCAATGTGACGGTCAGCAATGCGCTGGCCATCGCCTCCGGTGCCACCGATGTCGTTGAATTGACGGAAGGTGACTCTGGTGAAGGGTTGGCTACCGATCTGTTCGAAGGTGGTTCGTCACCGTTCGACATCGCGGTTTCTTCAGCAGATGAAGATCATGTCACGGTATCGATTGACGATGCTGGCATGATCACCATCAATGCTATCGAAGCCTATGCAGCCGGTACCACGATCGGTCTGGTCAATGTCACGGTAGATGTAACGGATGCGTCCGGCGCTACGTTGGTAATCACGGTTCCTGTCGATGTCCTTCCGGTCCTTGGTGATTTGGACGGCTCCGGCGCTCCGAGCTCAGCCAGCGCCTCGCTTGCCCTGGATTACTTCCTTGGCCTGACGACGCTGACGGCGAAGCAGCAGGTTGCCGCTGACTTCAACAGCGACGGCTTTGTCACTCCGTTCGACGCTGCCTTGATCTTCGACGCCTTCTTCAACAGCAAGAAGGAGATCAATGAGTTCGTCGCAAGTGACCTTGCATTCGGAACGATTGCCCGCGAGGCCGGAATGGTTTCCATCCCGCTCGTACTCGAAGGCGATCTGAACGGTGTGGTCTCTGCCCAGTTCACGGCCCAGATTGACCCGGCTTACGCTACGGTCACCTCTGTCGAGTCCAACCTCGGCGAAGGCTGGATCGTGAAGCATGTGGTATCGGAAGACGGTCAGCTGCGTGTTGCCATCGCAGGCTTCGGTGATGTGGTTGCGGACGGTAACGTCGCTACCATCAACCTGCAGCTTGTCGACGGTGCTCCTGCATTCAACCTGAGTGCAGAAGGCGCAGTCAACAACAATCCGGTTGCCAACATCGACGCGGTTGAAGTAGTCGAACTGCCAGAAACGTTTGCCCTGCAGGGTAACTACCCGAACCCGTTCAACCCGACCACGACGGTCCAGTTTGACCTGCCGGAAACGGCAGACGTCGAAATCCATGTCTTTGACATGGTGGGTCGTCAGGTGATGGCGCTGCCTTCGCAGACCATCCAGGCCGGTACGAAGCGTTCGGTACAGCTCAATGCATCGCAGCTTGCTTCTGGATCGTACTTCTACCGGGTCATTGCCAAGATGGAGAGCAAGACGCTCGTCGAGTCTGGCCGCATGATGCTGGTCAAGTAAATGAGTCAAGAGTGGGCGGGGCGCGGAAAGCGCCCCGCCTACATCTTCCTCTCTGGCAATCAACCCAATGAAGAGCGAGAATCCAATGCATAAGGCTTTTACCAAAACGATCACTACGGCTGCTCTATTTTTTGCAGCCATGCTGGTCGGAGCTGTCCCCGCGATGTCCCAGGTTGCCGTCACCGTTGGTGATGTGACCGGACGTCCGGGTGAAACGGCCACGGTAGCCGTAGACATTTCGGGTGCTGAAGGCGAGACCGCCATTCAGTCATTCGGATTCACGGTGACCACGGGTCCTGACATCAGCTTCACTGGCATCAGTACGGATGGTACGCTCTCGGGAAATGCCGGCTTCGCAACCGGCGCCAACACGGTCAACGGCAACGTTGGCGGTTTCTCCCAAGGCACGGACGTCACGACGTCCGGTACACTCATCTATCTGACCTTTGATCTCGGAACCACCGGTTCCGGGACCTTCTCACTGGGCGGATTTGCATTCAACGGAGGCGACCCTGCAGCGACAGGTTCATTTTCCGCTGGATACACCGTCTCCAACCGCATTATTGCTGTCGATAACGCCTTCGCAGGTGTTTCCCAGGACTTCCTGATCAACATCAGCCTCGAGGATGCCCTTGTTGCTGGCGATGGTGTGGTTTCTTTCAACTTCGATCTCAACTACGACGCTTCCCTGATGTCAATCAACTCGACTGAAGGAGTAAACGGTGTAGTTGCCGCTGGTATCACGTCGGGTGCAACGGTCAACGGTTCTGCCGTCGACGCCAACACCTTCCGTGTTGCCGGTTTCTCCGGTGCGAATCTCACGGGAGATGGATTGTTCATCCAGGTTGCAGCAACGGCCACCAGCACGGCTGGCGTAGCGAACATGACGCTTACGAACGTCACGTTCAACACCGGAACTCCGGTATACGCTTCCCGCACGGGTGTCCTGACGGTCAACGCCGTCAACTTTGCTCCTGTGTTCACGGCTGAGCTGACGGACACTGAAATCCTGGAAGATGACTTCACGTTCACGTTCGATTATGACGCTACGGATGCCAACGGCGATGCGATTACATACGCATTGACGGCTGGTCCTGGCTCCATCGACGCGACGACGGGTGTCTACACACTGGATCCGATGGGAAACAGTGGTGTGCACACCATCACGGTTTCGGCTTCCGATGGTGTCAATACGACGTCGACGAGTGCTGAACTCACGGTTGTTCGCGTGGACTGGCTGGAAGCCCGCCTGGCTGGCTTCCACGAAGTACCTCCGGCGGCTACGGTTGCCACGGGTAACGTCACGGTTCGTCTGGTTGCAGATCAGGGAACCATGGATGTCTTCGGCTTCTACGAGGGCCTGGCTGGAACGTACTCCGCTTCACACATCCACATCGGTGATGTAGGTGTGAACGGTGGTGTTGCTTTCCCGCTTGCTCCCGATGTCGACGGTTTCTTCGGTCAGACCATTGACGTCTCTGCAGCCACGGCTGCCCAGATCAGCGCACTCCGCAACGGCGGTGCGTATGTCAATGTCCACTCAAGCGCCTACCCGGGTGGCGAAGTCCGCGGTCAGCTCCTGGATGCGGGCAACTCCGCTCCTGGATCGGCTGTGATTTCTGCCCTGTCGTCTGTGACGATTACCGGTGATCCTTCGACGCCAGCACTCACGGTTACGTGGCTGCCGGTGTCCGATCCCGATGGCGATACGGTCAACTACATCTTCCAGATGTCGGCCAACGCGTCGTTCACGGAGATCATCGGCATTGAAAGCTTCGGTACGTCCAACAGCCTTACGGCAACGGTTGGCGATCTCGCAGCGATCTATGACGAAGTTGCGCCTGTGGTCGAGATCGGTGGTCAGGTCACGGTATTCCACCGTGTCATTTCCACCGATGGATCCCTTTGGACGGCCGGTGCCAGCAAGAGCTTGACGCTCACGCGCGGTACGGTCACCGATACGGAGAACGGTACGGAGCTTCCTTCGGAGTTCACACTGAAGGGCAACTACCCCAACCCGTTCAATCCTTCGACGACCATCCAGTTCGATCTGCCGGAAACGGCTGACGTAACGGTACAGGTCATGGATATGCTGGGTCGCCAGGTCATGTCCATCCCGTCGCAGACCGTTGAAGCCGGTGCGAACCGGTCCATGCAACTGAATGCTTCTGCCCTGTCCTCGGGCATTTACCTCTACCGCGTCATTGCGGCCGGGGCAAATGATACCCGTGTCAAGGTGGGTACGATGACGCTGCTGAAGTAACACTCGGCGCTCAATCGTTCAGATTGAAGGGGGGCGGGATCGACAGATCCCGCCCCCCTTTTTTATGGTAGTGTCAATTGGGACCGTGGATGAAAAAGTGCATGGAGCAAATGGGGAGGTGGACCGTATATTGAACCAGCTCCCCCTTTGCAAGCGCCAATTTGCAAACCATAAGTCATCAGGCCCATCTATGATCAAAACGATACTGTCCACGTGTTTACTCCTCCTTCTTTTTGTCCTGCCGGCATCGGGTCAGACCGTTGTCATTGACTTCGGGCCCATCAGTGGAGGAATAGGAGAAACGGTCCTGGTCCCCGTCGACCTGTCGGGTGTGGAGTCGACGGACGGTTTCAACAGCTTCTCGTTTTCGGTCAACGTGACCGGATCGAATCTCCTCTACAATGAGGGACAGAACAGCACGACAGGAACACTCGGCGCATCGACGGGCTGGAATGTGGTGTCGAACAATGGCAAAGTGGCTGGCTTCGCATCATCCAGCAATGCCATTTCCGCATCGGGCACACTCATCAACCTGTCTGTCACCATCCAGGCTGAAGGATCCGGTACGATCGAGTTGACCGGGTTTACCCTGAAAAAAAACAACTCCCAGGGTGTTGCGGAAGACGTGCCCTTCTCGCCGGCCGTTCCAACGGCGGCGTTGAGTGTATCGAATGCGCCCGAAGCAACGGACGACTCCTACCAACTTGACGAAGGAGCGACGCTCGTGGTATTGGCCGCGCAGGGTGTGCTGGCCAACGATACCGATGCCGACGGCGACGCCTTGACGGCCACGGTTGCCAGCAACGTATCCAATGGTACGCTGACCCTGAATGCCGATGGGTCCTTCACCTACACGCATAATGGATCGGAGACCACCAGCGACTCGTTTACCTACACGGTTTCGGACGGTGCGGATACCGATATCGGTCTGGTCGCCATCACGATCAATCCGGTCAATGACGCGCCCGTCTTCACGGCATTCATGGAGAATGTGGAAGTGAACCAGGGGGGCACGGTCATCGGTGACTTCACGGCGACCGACGGCGAGAATGATCTGTTGACGTATTCCCTCGTTTCGGGACCGTCCGGCGTCATTCTGGACGCTACGACAGGTGATTTTGTCTGGGCTGCCACGGAAACCGGTGAGTTTGAGGTGATTGTTGCCGTTTCTGATGGCACCGTGTTTGTCAACGCCCCCGCGTTTACCATCCGGGTCCGGGCCGTTGAATCGTTTTACGGTGAACTCTCCGGACTGAACTCCACCACGATGGTATCGGGACAGGCCTCCGGATTCATTTCTTCGACGTTCATTCCCGATGACAATGAATTGGTCATTGATGGTGAGTTCACGGGTATCGGCTCCCTGCACGCGGTGTCCCAACTCGGCATCGGTGCCTTCCTGGAAGCCGGAGCCAGTGTGACCGCTCTTACGCCGACTTTCCCCGGAGGAGATGCCAGCGCACGGAGTGCCACGTTCAACAACAATGTCATTGATTTGACATCATTGACCTATCCGAGCGGCGAGTCCATGGCCACGTTCGTGGCGGCGCTTCGTGCCGGAGACGTTTTTGTATCCGTCCGGACGGTGGACAATCTGGAAGGGGAACTGCGGGCGCAGCTCGCCCCGGACGACAATACCGCACCGACCTCGTTGGATGTGGCGGTGCCGTCGAGTGCTTCGGTCACCGGAAGTCCATCGGATGAGCTGTATACGGCCACGTGGGCCGGACAAGCCTCCGATCCCGATGGCGACGCTACCCGGTTGATCCTCCAGGTCGCGGCAGACGCCGGCTTCGGGGAGGTCCTGTCGTCCTGGGATGTATCGGTTACCCCCAATGGTACGGTCGCCGTAACGGTGGACGATGCAGCGCAGTTGGTGGACCGGATTATCGGTGCTACCCAACTTGGTGGATCGGCTGACGCCCACTACCGCTTGGTCACCACGGACGGTGCGGCACTCTCATCGGGTGCCACCTCGTCCATTACGCTCGTTCGGGGCACGGTCACGAATACCGACGAGGATTCGACGGTCCCGGAGCAGTTCCTGCTGCGCGGCAACTATCCGAATCCCTTCAATCCGACAACCAGCATTGAATTTGACCTGCCGGAAGCGGCCGATGTCGAAGTCCGGGTGCTCGATCTGTTGGGACGGACCATGCTGACGGTCCCGTCGCAGGCACTTTCCGCCGGCACGAACCAGCGCATCCGGATTGACGCCGAGGATCTCGCATCGGGCATCTACATCTACCGGGTCCTGGTGACATCGGCCGAGCGGTCGCATGTCGCCACAGGGACCATGACCCTCATCAAATGATGTGGCACACTCAGGGTGGCACATTGCGCTGGTCGCTGTAGCCCTCCTGGTATCGTCCAGTCGAATGCTGGATGTCCCTCTTGATGAAATGCTCCTGCTTGCTTCGGCGGCCGGAGCATTTCTGGTTTATGTACTGGACCGGCAATGGGGACGGGACGAGGACCGCGTGAATCACCCGGACCGGGAGCGTTGGTGGCTGGCACGCGGTCGGGTACGATGGATCGTGGTGGGTGTGCTGGCCGGTGTGGCGGTCTGGGCCGGTCTCCAGTTGCCCGTGCGCGTCCTTGTGGTCGGCCTGGGGCTGGGGGCCATCGGGCTGGCGTATGTGGGTCCGTGGGGCCAGTGGAGCCTGAAGAGGCTGTCCGGTCGAGCGCGGTTCGTCGTGGTGGCGCTGGTGTGGGGCGTGGCCGTGGTGGTGCTTCCAGGCTTGGCAAGCGCAGCGCAGTCCGGACCGGGATCGGGGGCAGCGTGGTCGAGTCTGGTCCTGCTGGCGGCCTACCGCACCGCCTGGTTGATCCCCAACACCCTGGCTGCGGAATACCACGGAAGGGAAGGGGACCGGACGGCCGGCATGCAGAACGTGACCCGGGATTGGACGCGTGCAAGCCTGACGCGGTGGACGTGGATGGCTGTTGTTGCGGCAACCGTGTTGGCGGCGGCGCTTCTCGTCGTATTGCCGTCGGGGGTCCGCTGGATCTTGATCACGGACGGGATCGGCCTTCTCGCCATGGGCGTGTATATTGGGAGGGTAGGGGACATCACGGGATCGGTGATATTCGTTCTCGACCTGATGGTCATGTGGCCCGTCGTTCCTGCACTATTTATGGGAGCGAATTGACCATTCACCGGTACAAACGGACGGAACAGGTGTCCGGACCGTATTCTGTGTGACTTCTTTCCGATACTGAGCCCCTCTGATATCAGGGCTTTCTCCAGCTTTTGCCCCGCCACCTTTCAAGCTCATCCGATGCGATTTCTTCTAACCGCCCTCTTCTTGACGGCACTGCTATTCCCGGCCTCGGCTCCGGTCCTGGCTCAGACACCGGTCCAGATTGATGTGGACCATGCTGCGTTTGCGTTCGACGGGGAGTCGTCACTGGTCGAAATGTACTTCGCGTTCGAAGCTGCCACGTTGCAATACGTGGGAACGGAGAACGGATTCATGGCCGAATTGCCCGTCCAGATGGCGGTCGTTCGCTCTACCCAGGCCCAGTTGGATGGCACGCCAACGGAACCTGTCTGGTCGGAGGAGACGTCCTTGTCATTCGTGGTTCCGGATACGACGGGCCTGGCCGAGGGACAGCACTTCGTGCACCAGGTCCGTGCGGCCATACCTCCGGGGGAATATGAACTGCGTGTCACGATCCCGGCAGGACCTTCCGGTCTGGATTCGGACCTGACCGTGCAGCGGGATCTGCTCGTGCCGGACTTCTCCGAGGAAAGCAGTGTCAAGGTATCGGATGTCACGCTCGCCAGCCAGATCACGCCCAGCCAGGACCGGGAAGATGCCTTCTACAAGAACGGCATGGTCATCCGTCCGAATGCCAATCAATTGTATGGCAGCGGACTGAACTTCCTGTTCTGGTATGCGGAGATCTACAACCTGGACCAGCTGGCCGCATCATCGGACAACTATACGGTCTTCTCGTATATCGCTGAGGCGAATGTGCCCCAGCCCCTCGGGGACATGCAGCGTCGTATGCCCCGGCCGCTCCGGTCCCCCGACGTTGTCGTGGGTTCATTCAACATCCGGACGCTTCCCAGCGGATCCTATTTCCTGCGTATTGCGGTGCTGAATGCCAACAACGAGGCTGTTGCCGAACAGTCCCGGAAGTTCTTCATTTACAATCCGGACGTGCAGCGCGAGCAGGTCGTGGCCGTTGAGACGGATTTCGAGGCCAGCCAGTACGCGAACATGTCCGAAGAGGAGGTGGACCGGATGGAACGGCACGTCAATGTGATTGCCAGCGATTCGGAACGACGGCGGCTGCGCGGCATCCGGGACCTCGACGAGAAACGGCGCTTTTTCATGGATTTCTGGGGTGCCCGCGACCCCAATCCGAATACACCCATCAATGAGTACCAGGAAAACTTCTACGCATTGGTCCAATACGCCAATGACCGGTACACCACGAGTTTTGACGAAGGGTGGAATACCGACCGTGGGCGGGCTCTGCTGAAGTTCGGGGCGCCGACCTCCATAGAACCCCATCTGTTCGACCGCGGCTACGCCCCGTATGAACTCTGGGAGTACAACAACATTCCGGGCGAAGGGCAGGCCCTTTTCGTGTTCGCCGATCTGGATGGCTTCGGTTCGTTCGAACTGGTCCACTCAACGGTGACCGGAGAACGTAAACTTGCCGACTGGCAGAACGAGCTGCGGCGGTAGAACACACTATGCATACGTATATCGAGGACCTGTCCAAGCACGAGGGGCAGTCCGTTACGCTCAAAGGATGGCTGTACAACAAGCGATCCTCGAAAGGTCTCCATTTCCTCGTCCTGCGGGACGGCAGCGGGCTCTGCCAGTGCGTCGTCAATGAGGATGCCGTGTCCACGGAGAGTTGGGCTGCGGCGGACGCGGCCACTCAGGAAAGCGCGCTCGCCATTACCGGAACGGTGAGGGCGGACGATCGCCAGGTGGGGGGATACGAACTCCAGGCGACCGCCGTGGAACTCATCCATCTCGCCGAGGAATACCCCATTACGCCGAAGGAGCATGGGATAGACTTCCTCATGAACCACCGGCACCTGTGGTTGCGCAGCCGTCGGCAATGGGCCATCATGCGAGTGCGCAACCGGGTCATCATGTCCATCCACCAGTTCTTCCAGGAGCAGGGCTTCGTGCAGATGGATGCGCCCATCCTGACCGGCAATGCCGTGGAAGGCACGTCCACCTTGTTCGAGATGGACTATTTCGGTGGAAGTGCCTACCTGACGCAGTCCGGGCAGCTGCACGGGGAAGCCATGGCCATGGCCATGGGGCGGATCTACACGTTCGGCCCCACGTTCCGCGCCGAGAAGTCCAAGACGCGGCGCCACTTGACTGAATTCTGGATGATTGAACCCGAAATGGCGTTCTACGATCTGGACATGACCATGGAGCTCACCGAGCGCATGCTTATCCGGATTGTGACCGATGCCATACGGGACTGCGCGCTGGAACTGGAGACCCTGGAACGGGATCTGGAGCCGCTTCGGCGGGTCGCCGGTCCATTCCCGCGCGTGACCTACACGGACGCCGTGGCGCTCCTGAAGTCCGACAAGACCATGAAGATGGTCGATGAGAGGATAGCGGCCGTACAACAGGAAGAGCGTGATCTCCTGGCCGAACGGGAAGATTCCCGCGCCCGCTACGGTCAGGCAAAGAAATGGGAAAAGCGCAAGATCGATGCACGAGAGATAGAAATTGCACGCCGGCTTGCCGACGTCGAGGAAGAGTTGCGCAATCTGCCCAAGTGGAAGGAATCGGCCGCCGCATTTGAATGGGGCAATGATTTTGGCGGCAGTGATGAAACCCTGATTACGTGGCATTATGACCGTCCCATCTTCGTGCATCGCTTCCCGCAGGAGTTCAAGGCGTTCTATATGAAACGAGATCCGGAAGACGATCGACTTGCGCTCGGCATGGATGTACTGGCGCCCGAGGGGTACGGTGAAATCGTGGGCGGTGGCGAGCGGGCCACCGACCTGGCCTTTCTCCAGCAGCAGGTGAAGGACCACGGGCTGCCGGAAGAAGTCTTCAAGTGGTATTTCGACCTCCGGCGGTACGGCAGCGTTCCACACAGTGGATACGGATTGGGTCTGGAACGGACGGTGACCTGGATCTGCGGCCTGCACCATTTGCGGGAGACGATTCCATTTCCGCGGACCCTCGACCGGCTGTATCCCTGAGCCTCCCGCTGAATCGAAGCGCGCCGGGTTGCCCGGCCTTGGCATGGTCGTTGCATCTATTCAGGAAAAAACTCCGAATCCCCATGAAACGTCATCTTACCCTCTTCGCGCTGTTCATTTTCCTGGTCGGAACGTCCAATGCGCAGACCGGGCATCATTCCGGCACACCGTACGATATTCGATCTGTCTTGCAGTCCCGCGGCGAGGGAACCGTCATGGTGGAGCCGGATCAGGCCACGCTCCGTTTCTCCATTGTGACAGAGCACAAGAATCCGCAGACGGCCATGCAGCTGAACGAGGATGCGTCGGGCACGGCCCTGCGTGCGGTGCGCAGTCTGGGCATTGCAGACCGTCACCTGCAGGTGCAGAACATCCGGCTCGAACCCAAGCGTGAATGGAATGAAGAGGGCCGCCGATGGGTGGAGCTGGGCTACGAAGCCCGTAGGTTTGTGAGTGTAACGGTGACCGATCTCGACGTGTTGCCGAATCTGGTCAGCGCGGTCGTCGACGAGGGGGCAAACCGACTCGAACAATTGCAGTATGAACTGGCCGACCGGAGTGCCGCGGAATTGGAAGCGCTCGGAAAGGCCGTCGCCAATGCCAAGGCGCGCGCCATGGCCATGGCGGCCGCGCTGGGAAGCTCGAAGGTCGTACCCATCCGGGTCATTGAGGAAGGCGCGAGCATGCCCGAACCCGTCCTCATGGCGCGGTCTTTCGCCAAGGATGAAATGGCCCAGATGGGCGGAGCGCCCGATCCCGCCGCATGGTCCGGTGGCCTGATCGAGGTCCGGGTCGCTGTCTCGGCTGAGTTCGCCTTCAGGAGCGAGTGATTATTTCTTGAGCGCGTTCCAGGCCCAGAGCAGGACGAGCGCGCCGCCCACGGCGAACAACAGCTCACCGAGCAGGCTGTCGGGCGTCAGGCCGAAAAAGCCGCCCAGGAATCCGCCGACCACGGCCCCGGCGATCCCCAGGAGCGTCGTGAGGATGAATCCACCCCCTTCCTTGCTGGGCGTGATCATTTTGGCCAGGGCGCCAGCGGCGAATCCAATCAGGATGAACCAGAGAATAGTCATGAGCTTCTTTTTGGTTTAACTTGGGATGTCCCGTTTCATCAATTCGTGAGCACATGTCCCGGACATTGGTCGTTTCAATATCAGGTATTCGCGGCATAGTTGGTAGGGGGCTGGACCCGGAAGTCGTTGCGCGGTATGCCGGAGCCTACGCCGGTTGGTGCCACGACCAGGCCGGTGGGGAAACTCCGGTGGTTGTCGTCGGACGGGATGCACGTGTTTCGGGCGCCCTCTACGCCGAGCTCGTCATGAACACGTTGCAAGCGGCCGGGTGCGATGTGATTGATGCCGGCCTGGCCACGACGCCGACGGTCGAGATGGCGGTCATTCGCGAAGGTGCGACCGGTGGAATCGTGCTGAGCGCATCGCACAATCCGGCCGAATGGAACGCGTTGAAGTTGCTGGGGCCATCGGGAGAGTTCCTGTCACCCGCAGAGGCCGCCGATGTCATTGAGCGCCCCGCCGGGCCATGGGCGGATTACCAGGCCCTGGGACAGCGGCGCAGCGCATCCTATCTGGACTACCACGTGCAGGCCGTCGTCGACCTTCCGGAAATCGACATCGAATCCATCCGGAAGCGGGATTTCCGGATTGTGGTCGATGGAATCAACTCGGTGGGCGCCATTGCGATGCCCGCGCTGCTGGAGGCCTTGGGCGTTCGGCGGGAGCAGATCATCCTCGTGAACGGCGAGCCGCATGGGCGGTTTGCGCATCCCGCGGAACCGTTGCCACAGAATCTGGTGGAGACGTGCGCCGTGGTGGCACGCGAGGGGGCGGACATCGGACTGGTGGTCGACCCTGACGCCGACCGGCTGGCGCTCATCCAGGACGGAGGGGTCTACGTGAGCGAGGAACTCACGCAGGTGCTCGCGACGGACTTCTGGTGGGGCCGGCATGACGGGCCTTTCGTTACGAACCTGTCCTCGTCCAGGGCCATAGAGGACGTGGCGCGACAGAGGGGACAGCAGGTTTTCCGCTCGGCGGTCGGCGAAATCAATGTGGTCGAGGAAATGAAGCGGACCGGAGCGGTCATAGGCGGTGAGGGGAACGGTGGGGTCATCCTGTCCGCGCTCCACAACGGCCGGGACGCCCTGGTCGGCGCCGCGTTCATCCTGCAGCACCTGGTCAATCAGGGTCGGTCCCTGTCGTCGCTGGTTGCGGATTTGCCTACCTACCACATGGCCAAGCTGAAGACCGACATTGCCGGTCACGATCCGGAGGTTCTGCTCGCGCGGATGGCGCAGCGGTATTCAGGTGGGGACGGGGCGGGATCCGCCGGCCGCGTGTCGACCGTGGACGGGGTCAAGGTGGATCTGGACGAGGGCTGGGTCCACATGCGTCGCTCCAACACGGAGCCCATCATCCGGGTCTATACCGAAGCCGGATCCCCGGAAGCCGCTCACGCGCTGGGCGAACGGTTCATGGCCGAGCTGCTGGACGATTAAATTCGGACGTTACGCGTATCCCTTGGTCGTGTCAGTACGTTAGGCAGCGTATTCCGTGTGCACAATGACCTGTCTGGGATGAAGGTCCGGGAAGTCATCGTCAATACAAACACCCTGGGAAAAAGGGGCTGGTTACGGTTGCCGGCAAGGCAGGACTTGACTTGCCACCAGGAACACTGAACAGTATTTTTCGTCAAGCTGGACTGCGTAAATAGATGCCAGCAATGAAATACGCCGTAATAATTGAACAGGGAGCGTCGAGCTTCGGTGCATATGTCCCTGATCTGCCCGGTTGTGTAGCGGTGGGCAAGACGGCTGACGAGGTCATGACGTTGATAACTGAAGCAATCCAGCTTCACCTGGAGCACATGAGAGCGGAAGGGGAGGTGATTCCGAAGCCGCACTTTCGGGTTGAATATGTCGACGCCACGGGCTGAAGCCGTCAGGGCAGGTCCACGAAGCGCGCATCTTCCACATCTTCCTTGGTACGTGCCTGTGTTGGCACATGAGTGGACGCTCTGTGGGACATCGACGGATCCTGCCGCGTACCCGACCCTGTTCCCGGACGCGATGGCCCCAGCGGCCGCTCAGGCTGTCCCCGCAGCGCACGGATGAGGTTGCCGGCGGTCTTGAATACGTACCAGGCCAGGATGGCCAACAGGATCAGTTTGATCATGCCGTTCTGTCCGATCAGCGCGACGGATTGAAGTAGCGGGTGCCGGGATGCGTGATGCCCCCGATCTGTCGGATGAGTTCGTCCAGATCGCCCGATTGTTTCACGAAATCAATGTGCGTTGCGTTCACAATGAGCAACGGACTGGCCGTGTAGTGGAAGAAGTACGCATTGTAGGCGTCATTCAGCTGGGCAATGTAATCGCGCTCCATGTTCGCTTCGTAGGGGCGGCCCCGCTCGGCGATGTTCACCATGAGCCGCTCGGTGGAGGACTGCAGATACACCACCAGATCCGGCACGGGTGTCCGGGGCTGCATGATGCCGAACATCGTTTCGTAGAGGGACAGCTCGTCGCCGTCCAGGTTGGTCCGCGCAAATATGCGATCCTTGTCGAACGAATAGTCGGCCACCACGACATCGTGGAACAGGTCCCCGCGTGAAATGCCCTGCTGCTGCCGGAACCGGCTGGCCAGGAAACTCAACTGCGTCTGGAAGGCCCAGCGGGGCCGGTCCTGATAGAACCGTTCCAGGAACGGATTTTCATCGAACTCCTCCAGGACCAATCGGCCGTTGAAGCGCTCGGCCAGTTCGCGCGCCAAGGTGGTCTTGCCGGCTCCGATGACCCCTTCAATGACGACGTATTGCAGATTGTCCGGGAGCACACGGGGTACGGCTACCGGCCCGCTCTCCCTGGGGCCATCCTGGAGTTCGTCAAAGAGGCTCATCGAGTCGGAGTCTGGTTGGGATTGCCTCGTCAGGGCACACGGACAGAAGATACTCGACAGACGCGTCCAGTGGAGGACCAATGAGGAGTCCCGGGGCAATTTCCGCAAGCGGTTCAAGGACGAAGCGGCGTTCGGCCAGACCTGGATGGGGCACCGTCAGGTCCTCGCTCGCCAGGTGGACCCCCTCCATGTACACGATGTCCAGATCCAGGGTACGCGATTCCCACCGGCGCCCCGCGCTGCGTACCCGGCCGTGACGGCGTTCGATGTCCAGGCAGCGCTCCAGCAATGCGTCGGGGGAGAGCGACGTCCGCACGTGGACGACGGCGTTCAGATACGGGGGTTGAGGCTCCTCTGACGGCCGGAGGTTGTCTGGTCCGGATTTGTCTGCAGGCGCCTGCAATGCCGGGCTTTCATAGACGGATGATACGGCGCATACCTCGAGGCCAGCCGATGCGCCGAGCTCCCGGGTGGCCGCCCGTAGGAAGTCCAGGCGCGTCCGATGCGGTTCGTCGAGGTTGGATCCCATTGCGATGTAGGCGTGGTTCATGTCCCCAACTTACGATCAAAAAAGTGCACCAAAAAAAGTGGGGGCGGGCCGACAGGCCCGCCCCCACAGGAACGTCAGGAATTGACGGTCACGGCTTACATCATGCCGCCCATGCCGCCCATTCCACCCATGCCGCCCATGTCCGGAGCACCACCACCCTGGCCTTCCGGCTCAGGCTTGTCGGCGATCACGGCCTCGGTCGTCAGGAGCATGCCGGCCACGGAGCCTGCATTCTCGAGAGCCGAACGGGAGACCTTGGTCGGGTCAATGACACCGAACTCGAACATCGAGCCGTAGACGCCCGTGTAGGCGTTGTAGCCGAAGTCCTTCTTGCCTTCGAGCACCTTCTGCACGACGATGGATCCTTCCATGCCGGCATTGGCTGCAATCTGGCGCAGCGGCTCTTCCAGGGCGCGGCGAACGATGGAGACACCGATGGTCTGGTCTTCGTTCTCCGTCTTGACCTTGTCGAGTACCGAAAGGGCACGCAGGTAGGCAACGCCACCGCCGGGCACAATGCCTTCTTCGATGGCAGCACGCGTGGCGTGAAGCGCATCTTCAACGCGGGCCTTCTTTTCCTTCATTTCAGGCTCGGTAGCGGCACCAATCCGCAGCACGGCAACACCACCAGCCAACTTCGCCAGACGCTCCTGGAGCTTCTCGCGATCGTAGTCGGACGTCGTGTTCTCGATCTGCTGCTTGATCTGGCCAGCGCGGGCCTTGATCTGCTCCTTGTCGCCGGCACCGTCGACGACGGTCGTGTTGTCCTTGTCCAGAACGACGCGCTTGGCACGACCCAGGTAATCCATGGTCGTGTTTTCCAGACGGTAGCCCTTCTCTTCGGAAACGACCGTTCCACCCGTCAGGATGGCAATGTCTTCCAGCATGGCCTTGCGGCGATCGCCGAAGCCCGGAGCCTTGACGGCAGCGACCTTGAGCGTGCCACGCAGCTTGTTGACCACGAGGGTTGCCAGGGCTTCGCCCTCGATGTCTTCCGCAATGATGAGCAGCGGCTGACCGGACTGGGCTGCCTTCTCGAGGATGGGCAGCAGGTCCTTCATCGCGCTGATCTTCTTGTCGTGGATCAGGATGATGGCATCGTCCAGGACGGCCTGCATGGAGTCCGAATCCGTGACGAAGTAAGGAGAGAGGTAGCCACGATCGAACTGCATGCCTTCCACGACGTCCAGCGTCGTTTCCATGCCCTTGGCTTCCTCGACCGTGATGACGCCTTCCTTGCCGACGCGCTCGAAGGCTTCGGCGATGTCGTTGCCGATGACTTCGTCGTTGTTGGCCGAGATGGTGGCCACCTGGGCAATGCGGGAGCGGTCCTTTACGTCCTCGCTCATGCTGCGCAGTTTCTCGACAATGGCGGCAACGCCCTTGTCAATACCCCGCTTCAGGTCCATCGGGTTGGCACCTGCCGTCACATTCTTGAGACCGGCGGTCATCATGGCCTGGGCCAGGACCGTGGCGGTCGTCGTGCCGTCGCCGGCGACGTCGCTGGTCTTGGAAGCGACTTCCTTGACCATCTGGGCACCGACATTCTCAATCCGGTGCTCCAGTTCGATTTCCTTCGCGACCGTGACACCGTCCTTGGTGACCGTCGGGGCGCCGAATTTCTTTTCGATGATGACGTTGCGACCCTTCGGGCCCAGCGTCACTTTTACGGTGTCGGCCAATTTGTCGACACCACGCTTCAGAGCCTGACGGGCTTCTGAATCAAATACAATTTGCTTTGACATATCGTGTATTGTGGGATTTGGGTGTGTTCAGAATCAGCCTGCTACGATGCCGAGGATATCCGACTCACGCATGATGAGCAGGTCTTCCTTGTCAAGGTTGATTTCCGTACCGGAGTATTTTCCGTAGAGGACGGTATCGCCTTCTGCGACCGTCATGTCGACCTTCGTGCCATTTTCGACCTTTCCGGGGCCGACGGCGACGACCGTGCCTTTCTGTGGCTTCTCTTTTGCAGTGTCAGGAATGAAGAGGCCGCTGGCCGTCTTCTCGTCCGCTGGCAGCGGTCGGACCACTACGCGGTCGCCCAATGGTTTGATGTTGGCCATAGATACGTACTGTTGTTTCTGGTGGTACAGGTTGGCACTCTCAATGGGAGAGTGCTAAGGCATGTATAAAATGATGCGGAATCCGGGCCCCGAAGGGGGTCCACCGCAGATCCATAGAACCTGATGACCCCGTTCGCTGTTCCACGCCGTCCACGCCAAGCGTCTCTTATCCGATCAAGAATCCGTGAACAGACCCACACGCATCCCGTCCGGCTCCGGCATCCTCCTGCTGACCGGACTGGTCCTGCTGGCCATCGTGCCTGCGCTCACCCCGTTCGTCGGGGAGGGACTCCGGGCATCCCTCATGCAGGGCTTCTCCATGGTGTGCCACCAGATACCGGGACGGTCGCCGCATTCACATGGCGTGCAGTGGGCCATTTGCCATCGGGACCTCGGTATCTACTGGGGGTTGCCGGCGGGGGCGTTGGCGTACATCGTGACCGGATGGGCACCGTCCTGGATGAACAGGGGCATTCCATTCCTTTTCGCGGCCGCGCTCGTACCGCTGGGTCTGGACTGGGGCCTGGATGCATTCGGTGTCCTGGCCAACTCGGCGCCGAGCCGGATAGCCACGGGGGCCGTTTTCGGAATTACGTCCGGGTTCATCCTGGCATGGACGGTACTGACGGACCGGTCCGTAAAATGACAGATCATCGCATGGACGCGCGTATGTCATGATGCGGACGCTCGTTTTGTGTAGATTGACGCATCCATCCAACCCAACCGCGTTTTCGCCATGAACAGCAAAACCCAATCGCTCATTCTCGGGGGACTGGTAGCCGGACTGCTCAGCACGTCCTACCTGGGCTTCATCAACATGATCTGCTGTCTGGGCGTCATAGCAGGCGCGCTTACGGCCGTCTGGCATTACACGACAACGTACGATGTGACCATACCGTCCGGTGAAGGGGCCGGCATGGGCGCGGTAGCCGGCCTCATCGGTGCGGTGGTATCGACCGTTCTGAACCTGGTACTCATGGCCGCCGGTATTCGCCATGATCTTGCGGTGAACCAGTTCATGCTCGATCGTTTCGGCGATCAAATGCCGCCCGAGCAGTACGATCAAATGATTGCCATGATCGAGAAGCCGTTCACGATCGGTGGATGGATGGCGGAGAACCTCGTGGGGCTCGTCATCGGTCTCGCCGTGTCCGCGGTCTTCGGTGCCATCGGCGGCGTGATCGGCGCGAAATTGTTCAAGAAGGGCGGCGAAGAAGTCTCCGATCCGCTGGCGGCGTAAGACGCGGCCTCAATAACGCCGTTTCGAGACCGGCGGGCGCAGGATTTCCGACAGGACCACGGCCTTCCGCATGGCGGCGATGTCGGTTGCCGGGTGCAATGTGGCGTCGCGCTCCTGCGGCAGGGGCTCCAAAACCAGCTCCGGCTTAGGCTTCGCTTTGGGCTTCGGTTGTGCCTTGAACGGATCCTTGGCCCTGGATTCTGATTTGGGCGTCGATGTTTGCCCGAACTCCATGTCTCCGAAGGTTTCCCAATGGGCCGGGGGGAGTTCGACCTCCTGAACCCGTGTGGGAGCAGGACGGCGTGTTGCCTGGGCCGCTGGATCTGACTGGGGCTGGGGCTCCGGACGTCGCAAGGGCTCACCGGTCAGGATACTGCGGATTTCCTCGAGCGCGGAATCCATGTCCGGTGACGATTCCACGGACGGATCCACCCCGTCGGGCGACTGCCCGGCGGGACCTTGCTGCGGTTTTTTCCGCCCGATGAACCCCTGCAGCAGGTAGATGGCTGCAATGGCAATCCAGAAGATGATGTCGAGATCCATGGAGCTGTGTACGACGGGGAATTCGAGGGGTTCAATCAGTCATATCCTTGCGCACCAATCTGTCTGTCAAATGCCGGTTGGCGCGAGGAAACGGCAGGTCTTCCATTTCGGACGGCGTTGACCATGCGGAGCGAAGATCGGTCCGGGGCGGACGCGACGCATCGGTCAGGCGACAATGCCAGGCATGCAGCGTGATCCTGAAATGCGAATAGGCATGCTGTATGGGCGGCTCCGGCTGCCCGATCTCAATGTCCGTGTCCAACTCCTCGCGGACCTCGCGTCGGAGCGCATCTTCCAGATCTTCTCCCGGCTTGCGTTTACCCCCCGGGAATTCCCAAAGGCCACCCAGCATGGCATCTTCCGGGCGGCGCTGGACGAAATACCGGCCTTCGGGGTCCCGGATGAGCGCGACCACGATGTCATGGTGGGGTACGCGATCCTTCTTCCGCTTGATCGGGTATCGCATCGGATCTCCTTCCGAAAGACCCACGCAGGCAAACGAGACCGGGCAGTCGCCACAACGGGGATTCCGCGGTGTACAGACCGTAGCTCCCAGTTCCATCATGGCTTCGTTGTGATGACCGGGTCGGGTCGGGTCCAAAAGACGTGAGGCCAGGTCGTCCAGGTGCTTCCGGGTGGCCGAGCGTGTGACATCTTCCGGGATGCCGGCCAGGCGGGTCAGGACGCGTATCACGTTTCCGTCCACGACGGCGCGGGGCTCGCCGTGGGCCAGGCTGGCAATGGCGGCTGCGGTGTAGGATCCAACACCCGGCAACTCCAGCCATTCGGAATAGGTGGAGGGAAGGGCGCCGTCCCGCTCCCGTACGACCTGCCGGGCTGCAGCATGCAGATTCCGGGCGCGGGCATAGTACCCCAGGCCTTCCCACTTCCGGAGCACGTATTCCAGCTTCGCCGCAGCGAAATCGGCGACGGTGGGCCACTCCCGGATGAAGGCCAGGAAGTATGGCAGTCCCTGGTCCACGCGGGTCTGTTGGAGCATGACTTCCGACAACCAGATGTGCCACGGATTCCGCGTGGTTCGCCAGGGCAAGTCCCGGGCATTGCGTTCGAACCACCGGGACAGCTCCGTACGCACGGCGATGAGGTCCGAGGATGGCCAAGGTCCTGCTTCGTCCGGCCGAGCCTCGTCCGGTCCGTCGGTGGTTCGGGGACCCGGTGCGCTCATGATCGTTGAACGGGAAATGTTGCCATTCCGAAAGATAGTGTGCCATCCTGTACGCTGTGTGCAGTCGAGGCGTTCGTCGTCCGCGGTGTTCGTGCTCGCTGTGCTCGCTGTGCTCGCGGCTACGCCTGCCCGGTCGCAAGCCACGGCGGAATGGACCCTGGCGTACGAACAGATTGGAAAGGAGCCGGGTGGCGATGGCGGGGAGGCATCGGCGTCCAGTCCATGGCCCGCCGGCCTGATAACGCCGGACGTACCGGGCGACCGGTGGCGGAATGACCTCGAGCAATGGCTGCACGCAAACGGATGGTTCCAGGCCCGGATCCTGCACGTGGATCGACAGAATCGGGCCGTTTCCGTGCGGCGTGGACCGGCAGCCCTCGTGTCGGCGGTATCCGTTGAAGGCTGGACGGGATTCGCCGCCGGGCTCGCGCCCGGCGATACGCTGACCGAACGGGCCCTGGAACGGGAGATGGACACCATCCTGGCCGCCACGACGCGTGCGGGTCGACTGGCCTCCCGCGTCCGTGTGGCCCGTCTCGAGCCCGACGGCGACCGGATCCGGGTCACATTCGCCGTGGAGCCGGGGCCCATGGCGATTGTGGAAGGGGTCGATTTCGAGGGGGACGAGCGGACCAAGCCCGTGTACCGGGCACGGGTCGCGGGGATCGTACCGGGGCAGGGGGCGGCGGGGCTGGACCTGGAACGGGCACGACGGCGCACCGCCGCCGCCCCCACCGTACGTCAGGCGGGCACCCCCAAATACGTCCTGACATCCGATTCCACGGCCCGGCTCGTCATTCCGGTTGAGCCGGCACCTCCGGGTCAATTCGACCTGACGGCCGGCTGGCTACCCGGCGCGAGCGGCAGTCGGGGACAACTCATCGGGGGCGGTCGCCTTAACCTGCTGAATGCGTTCGGGGCAGGCCGAGCCATTGACGTTGAATTGGATCGTCGGCCGTCGCAGGTCAGCCAGGCCTACATCCGCCTGTCCGACCCGATGGCCGCCGGCCTGCCGTTCGGCGTGGAGGCATCGTTCTCGGGCATCCAACAGGATTCAACCTATGCGGACAGGCGCTGGTCGGGGGCCGTCAACTACCTGCTGGATGATCGGCTGTCCCTCGGGGTGCGGTTGACCAAGGACGTGACGCGGCCGGGCCAGGCGGGGTTGCGGGTGGAGGACGGTCGGCAACGCATCCCCCGGGCGGAGGCCCTGTTCTGGGGGGTGCAGGTCGAACTCCGGAACGTGGACAGCGAATGGCAACCCACACGCGGCATCCTTTTCCGCTCGCTCTACGAAAGGGGGAATCGCACCACGCGTGCGCGGGTCGTGGCAGAAACCGGCGCCGAGGAAAGCACGATTGCCGAAACCAGCGCCGTGGAGCGGCTGGAACTGGCACTCCGGGCATTCCTGCCCACATCCGCACGGACGGTCCTGGCCCTGGGAGCCGATGTGCGCGGCGTGCGAGGTGAGCAGCTCGACGAGAGCCAACGCATCCGGTTCGGCGGAGCCCGTTCACTTCGCGGATATGACGAGGACCGGTTCCTGGTCCGGAGTGCGCTTCGTACCTTTGCCGAGTGGCGATACGTACTCGAACGCGGTCAGCGCGTTTTCGCCTTCATGGACCTGGGTTGGCTGGATGAGGGAGCGGGGTCCACGGGTTGGTATCCGGGATTCGGCGTCGGGGCCCAGGTGGAAACCGGGGCGGGCGTCATGGACCTGACGTACGCCATGAATCCCGAGGAATCGCTGATCAACGGGCGCATCCACATCGGACTCTCTTTTGGACTGTAACTGTCAGAACATGGTCGTCGCAGCATGAACGCAAAGCATCGTTTCTACTGTCCTCCTTCCTGTTTTTCGGACAAGCACGTGGTGTTTCCCGAGGATGAGGCGAGGCATGCCGTGAAGGTGCTGCGCCTGGCTCCCGGAGACCTCGTGACGGTGGTGGATGGCGTGGGCGGCGAGTTCCAGGTCCGCATGGAGACGCTGGCCAAACGAACGGTCATCGGGGCCGTCGAATCCCGGTCCACGGTGCAGGTGGAGCCGGCCGTCCAGGTGCGTGTGGGGTTGGCCTTGCTGAAGCAGTCGGCCCGGTTCGAGACCTTCCTGGAAAAGGCGGTTGAACTGGGGGCGCACGAAATCATTCCGCTGACCACGAGCCGGTCCGAAGCGTCGTCGTTCCGCCGCGCACGGGCCGAAGCCATCATGGTGAGTGCGCTCAAACAGTCCGGTCGATCGGTCCTTCCGGTACTCCGTGACGTCACCCGCCTGGAAGATGCGCTCCGTGAGCCCCCGCCCACGCCCGGTGGCGCACGGCTCCTGGCGCACGAGGGGACCGGACCCGCATCCCATATCCGTCACGTCCTGCCGGCCGATGCGTCGCATGTGACCGTCCTCATTGGCCCGGAAGGTGGGTTCACGGACGAGGAAGTCCAGGCAGGCCGCGAGCGGGATTGGACACCGGCCTGGTTGGGCGCCCGCCGATTGCGTGCGGAGACGGCGGCCATGGCGGCACTTGGATTCATCATTATGTCACTTGAGTGAACGCCTGCGGATGTTGTATCTTGACAGGCTGGAAACCCAACTCTGTTTGACCCATGTTTACTTTTATAGTGGTCCTTATTTCGATCATCGCCGTCCTCATGACGCTGGCTGTACTCTTGCAGAGCGGAAAAGGAGGCGGCCTGGCCGGTATTGCATCCGGCGGTGCGACCACGCAGATCCTGGGTTCCCGGCAGGCTCCGGACTTCCTGGAGAAAGCCACCTGGTATCTGGGCGGCTCCTTCATCGTCCTGTGCATCCTGTCGAACTTCGTGATTGACCAGTCCACGGCGCCGAGCTCGGTCATCCAGGGCCAGTCACAGGGTCAGACGCAGCAGTCCATCCCGGTTCTTCCGCCCGCCGATGCCGGTGCCGAGAATGCGACGGAAGGCGCTGTGAACCCGGACAACACGCCTCCGGACAACCAGTAGTTGCTGTAGGCTCAACGGACCAATGACCCGAATGAAACAGGGGCGCTCCGCGTATGCGGAGCGCCCCTGTTTGCATTACGCGGCCATGCCGACCTGTAAGCCGAATTCTGTCTGACTGCGAAGCGCCGCCCTCGACGCAGTGAGATCATCATTTATCTGGGACCGGTGTCACCACCGGCCTCATGCAGTCTACCCGCATCGCACTTCGACGGGCCGCCATATCCCTTGCGGGAGCGATGCTGCTTGACCTTGCACCCCATGGGGTTTGCCTGGCCACCCCGGTCACCCGGAATGCCGGTGGGCTCTTACCCCACCATTTCACCCATTGCCTGTGCCCTTGCGGGCCATCGGCTGGTTTGCTTTCTGTTGCACGTGCCGTCACGGTCCGAAGACCGTGCCTTCCTGTTAGGAAGCACGGCGCCCTGTGGTGTTCGGACTTTCCTCACCCGGAAACCGGGCGCGATGATCCGATCGGCATGATTTGGTTTACAGCGAGAGGCTGTTGGCCGTCTCCTCGAACAAGTCGCCGTCGACAATAATCCGTCCGGAGTGCTCGCAGACCACGACGCGGTTGCGCTGACGGATTTCAAGCTGACGCTGGGGCGGTACGGCATATCCGGCAGCGGCACCCCGCTCGAGCGGGACCACGGCGCGGCCGTCACGGACGCGGCTGCGGAGTCGGTCGTAGGCGTTGATGTAACGACCTTCAACCGCATTCACGGCATCCTTGCGAAGCTTTTCAACCGCCGTCTGCTCGCTTTTCGTGTCCTTCAGCACTTCCGACAGTTCAGACTGCTTGGAGGCCAGGATCTCGTTCAGTTCCGCGAGACGGTTGGTCGCTTCCTCGACCGCCACTTCGACAACCGGAGCGGCCGCCGCCAGCTCTTCGATTTTCGTCTGGCTGTCAATGATCCGCTGCTTCTGGGCTTCGATTTCCTTTGTCAGGGCATCGTATTCCCGGTTGTTGCGGACCTGGAGTTGCTGCTCCTCATACTTCTTGATGAGGCCTTCGGACTCCTTGATGTCGTTGGCCGCCTGCGCCTTTGCAACTTCGTTGTCCTTTTTTTCCTGCTCCAATTTCTCGAGCCGGATTTCAAGGCCTGCCTTTTCGTCCTCCATGTCATGGATTTCGTCAGGAAGGTCGCCCCGCAGCTTTTTGATCTGATCGATTTTGCTGTCGATGGTCTGAAGACGGACGAGGGCTTTCAACTGTTCGCCGATCGTCGTTTCCGTTGCAGTGGTGGGCATATCGTATGTGTGTCGTTCTTTGGCAGACGGAGATGAACGATGCGTTCCTGATTTGGTTCAGTATAATTATCGTGAACCGGCGGGCTTTTCACGTATTCAATTGCCTGCCAGCCAAGTGCGTACCGGCGCCGTTCGCGTGCCCGTAACATGCCACGTGACGTCCGGAATGGCGTCCGCCAATCGGTCCCTCAGGAGATCCTCGGTCAGGCGTTCGGTTTCGTAGTGTCCAGGATCGACCAGCGCCATGGCGACGGATCCGTCGGGTGCCATGACGTCGAACCACGTATGGTACGTGATGTCGGCGGTAACGTACACATCGGCCCCGGCCCGCTGCGCAACGGGAATGAAATCCGATCCCGATCCGCCACAGACGGCAACGCGCTGGACCATGCGTTCGGGGTCCCCGGCATAGCGCAATCCCGGGGATGCGAGCGCGTCGGCGACCCGGTCCAGGAACGTGCCCAACGGGATGGACTCAGGCAACTGCCCGATGGCACCCAGACCGGCATCCCGGTACGGTTGCTGCACCGGGTACAGGTCGTAGGCCACTTCCTCATAAGGATGCGCGTCGCGGAGGGCAGCCACGACGGCCGATACGCGATGTGCCGCAACTTCCATTTCGAGGCGGATTTCCGGGACCGATTCAAGCGGCCCCCCGGCCGTTCCCGTGTGGGGGTTGGCCTGTGCGCCCGGACGGAACTGTCCCGTGCCGTCTGATCGGAAGGCACAGGCTTCATAGTGGCCAATCCGACCTGCTCCAGCCGCGGCAAGTGCCTGGTGGACCGCGTCGGCATCATCCGGCGGCACGAAGGTCACGAGTTTCCGGACGGCATCCTCCAGTCCGGACAGGAACGTCACGTCCCGGGCTCCCAGTCGGCGGGCCAATTCAAAACTGACGCCGTCCCGCGCGGCGTCCAGGTTGGTGTGGATGCTGTAGAGGGCAATGCCCTGTTCGGCCAGGCCGAGCACGAGGCCGGGAACGAGGCCGTCGGGCGTGACGCGCTTGATGCCCCGGAACAGCAACGGATGATGCGTCACAATGAGTTCCGCATGCATGGCGCGCGCCTCTTCCAGCACGTGCGGGGTCATGTCGAGGGCAATGACGGCGCGGGTAACTTCGGCGTCCGGGCGGCCCACCTGGAGACCCACATTGTCCCAGGACTGGGCGGTTCCACCCGGCGCCCACGCTTCGAGGACGCGTGCTATTTCGGAAACGGTTGCGGACATGGGGGAAATATAGGGCTCGCGTGGTTGGGCGGATTGGGCGGGTCAGGCGGGTCAGGCGGTGGGGCGGGCAGCCGATGCGATGCCTTCGGCCTCGTTCACCCGGAGCAACAACAGGCCGCCAACCAGGAACAGCACGACGACCACGGCCACGCCGAACCGCATGCTGCCGAAAATGACCGTCAGTTTGGCGAGCAGGAAGGGTCCCAGGAACGCCGTGAACTTGCCGGAGAAGGCGAAGAATCCGAAGAATTCGTTTTCGTGGTCGGGGGGCGTGAACCGGCCCAGCAACGAGCGGCTGGCACTCTGGTTGGGGCCGGCCAACAGGCCGACACCGATTCCGGCAACCCAGAAAAGGACCACACTCTGGCTGAGTACGGCCAGAAGCGCGGCCGCAATAAGTCCTACGAGCGACACCAGGATGGTCCGCTTGCCACCGAGCACATCATCCAGGAATCCGAGGGCAAAGGCGCCCACGCCGGCGGCCAGGTTCAGGGCAATCCCGAAAATCATGATGTCCTGAAAGCTGAAATCGAACACAACGGCCGCATACACGCCCCCGGCTCCGAATATGGTGATGAGCCCGTCGTTGTAGATGAGCCGCGCAACCAGCAAACGGAACACCTGACGGTATTTGCGGACGTCATTGAAGACCCGTTTCAGGTCCTGCCATGCCGCGCGTACGAGGGTGCCCATGGAGGGCGGGTTCTCCACTTTCTTGTCCCCGACTATCAGGAACATGGGGAGACTGAAAAGCGCGAACCAGGCCGCAACGAGGAGATTCGTGGCCCGGACGTTTTCACCCGTGGCGGCGTCCAGTCCGAAGAGGGGAGGGTCGGGATTGATGAAAACGACCAGTCCGACGACCATACACAACAGTCCGCCCACGTAGCCCAGTGCCCAGCCGAAGCCCGATGTCCGGCCAATCCGGTCGAGCAGGGTAATGTCCGGGAGGTAGGCATTGTAGAACACGTTGGCCATTTCGAACGCCACGTTGGCGACGACGAAGATTCCGATGGCCATCCAGACGTCTCCGGGCCCCGGGAAATACAGGGCCACCGTGCCGGCAATGCAGACGATGGTGGCTCCAAGGAGGAATCTTTTCCGATGTCCGCCTTTGTCGGCCATGGCACCCACGAAGGGGGCCAGCACGGCTACGATGAGGGCCGAAATGGTAATTCCCGTGAACCACATGTCCGCGCCAGTGGTCTCGTCCGGTGCAATGCCTTTGGTGAAGTAGGTGGCGTAGATGAACGTCACCACCAGCGTCGTGAAGGCCGAGTTGGCAAAATCGTACAGGGCCCATGCCGTTGTGGACCTTCGGGTTGGGACAGCAATGGGCATGAGGCGGGACCAGGTGGGTGGGATCCGCAAAAGTAGCCGGTTCGAGCGGAGCGGTCAAGTCGTCGCCAAGCGAACGGCATCCGTGAAGCGATCAACCTCGTCCAGCGTATTGTAGGCGTGGATCGATGCGCGGATCATGATCGGCAACCCTCGGCGCTCGGCGTCCAGTCGGGCCCAGTCCGGATCCGACAGGTTCACGTTCATTTTCAGGGCGGCCAGATGCGTCCGGATATCGCTCGACGGCGTCCTTGCATGGGAAAACGTGACAATGCCGCATTGACGGACGCCCTCGTCATGGACGGTGATGCCCGGCAGGCCTGCGAGCTGTTGCCGCAGTCCGGCGGCCAGATCCCGGATCCGGGCCTCCAGGGTGGGCATTCCGATTTCCAGAGCGTACCGGACCGCTACGCCAAGCCCGATCTTTCCGGCCACATAGCCCTCCCAACTCTCGAACCGGCGGGCGTCGGGCATGAGTTCGTACGCGTTGAGGGCTGACCAGCGGGCGGCGTGCAGGTCCAGGAAGGGCGGGTCAAGGAGATCCATGGCGTCCGAGCGCACGAACAGGAAACCGGTTCCGCGCGGTCCGCGCAGGTATTTCCGTCCCGTAGCGGAAAGGAAGTCACATCCTATGTGATTCACATCCAGGTCCACCTGCCCGGCCGACTGGCACGCGTCGAGCAAATAAGGCAGACCGTGCTTCCGGGCCACTTCCCCGACGTCCTCCGCCGGATTGACCAGACCGGAGTTGGTGGGTACATGGGTCAGGCAAATGAGCCGCGTCCGCGCCGAAATGAGGCCTTCGAGCGCATGGACATCCACCTGACCGTCCGCGTCGTTGGGAGCCACGTCGATATCAATGCCGAACCGGTCCCGCACCTGCATCATGGCCAGGTAATTCGAGGCATAGGACGCCTGCGCGGTCAGCACCCGATCGCCCGGCTTCCAGCGGATCCCGTAGAACACCATGTCCCAGGCGCGGGTGGCATTCTCCGCCAGGGCAATTTCCCCGGGATGCGCCCGGATGAGTTCGGCAATGGCATGGTACGTGTCGAGATACGCCGGTTGCACGGCGGCAAACGCCTCGTATCCTCCGGTCGATGCCTCCAGGTCCAGATGCGTCTTCACGGCATCGAGCACCTGGCGGGGCATGAGTCCCGCCCCGGCATTGTTGAAATGCAGCACCTTCTCGCATCCCGGCGTTTCGGCTCTCAGGCGCGTTGTCAGTGGGTCCTCGGTACGGTTCTCGCGAGTCTTGTGGGTCATGACGAGTTCTTCGTTTGGCAGCGTCGTTTGTCCGTGCAGTCCGTATTTTAAGGAATACCCGCCCTCGTAGCTCAGGGGATAGAGCACCGGTTTCCTAAACCGGGTGTCGGAAGTTCGAATCTTCCCGAGGGCGCATGAGCGCAACCCTATCAGACGTGATTTCCAAAACCACCGCCGTTTTCCTGGCCGTGGCAGGAATGGCGATTGGGCTTTCCGGCTGCTACGCGCTGTCGCGCGGAGACGACAACCCCTGCCGCGAGGCCGCTGCACTGGTCATGGAACGGGAAGACCTGCGTCAGGACCTGGATGCTCAGCAGGACTACTACCGCCGCCGGGAAGTCCTGCTCAAGCTGAACCGGCTGCAGCGCGAGTTGGACAAAGCCGACGCGGCGTGCGAAAAATATCGGGCCCAACCGTAACAATGCATGGAAGTTCGAGGTATCACAGGCATACCTTGAACTTCTATCCATTGTCGAAGGCGGAAAAGTGATCTCAAAGGAACTCATTGGCGCGAGTGCACGCCCATTGTTGCTGACCATCCTGGCGCGCGGCGAATCGTACGGGTACGCCATCCTGCAGCAGGTCCATGACCTGTCGGGTGGCACCATCGAGTGGAAAGACGGTACGCTCTACCCGGTGCTGCATCGTCTGGAAGATGAAGGGCTCATTGCGAGCACCTGGAAGACGCCGGCCGGGCAGCGGCGGCGCAAATACTACCACCTGACCCCGGCCGGCCAACGCGCGCTGGCCCATGAGCGTCGCCAGTGGCTGCAGGTCGATTCCGTGCTCGCCATGTTGTGGGGCCTTGAACCGCGGGTGGCATGATGAACTTCAACGTCAACGTGGCGCTGGCAACGTGGCGCCGGTTCATGGAGCGGAATCCCGCCCTTTCGTCCGAGGATATCGACGAAATGGAAGTCCACCTCCTGGACCATATGGACCGGCTCATCGCCGATGGGGAGGAACCTGAGGCGGCTTTCCGTGGCGCCACGCATCGGTTGGGCGGATACGATCTGCTCGAGCAGGAATTCGACAAAGTCCGGTGGGGGCGCACGTCGCGCAGCGCATCGATCAAGAAAACCATTCTCGCCATGAAAGACATCCTGGGCACCTTCCTCCAGAGCAGCATTCGCGGTATCCGCCGGCATCCGGCCCATACCGGCATCAATCTCGTGGGACTGGCCATCGGGCTGGCAGCCGTGTTGTTCATGGCGCTGTTCATCCGGGACGAACTGGCCTACGACACCCAGCACGCGGACGGAGATCGGCTGTACCGGATCGGAAATTCGACAACCGGTTGGCCGTACGGCCGTCTGGTGATGGAAAACAACCCGGAAGTCGAAGACGTCACCTATTTGCGGTCCTATCCTGCGCTTTCCATCAAGCACGAGGGCCGGTATTCCTACAAGAATCAATTGTATGCAGATGGTGCGTTCCTGCGGATGTTCGACTTCCCGTTGCTGCTCGGCGATCGGGAAACCGCCCTGGAGCGTCCGTTCACGGCGGTGGTCACAGAGCCCCTGGCCCGGGAGCTGTTCGGACACACCGACGTGCTGGGTGAGCCCCTGGTCATGAACGATTCGCTCGAAGTGACCATCACCGGAGTGACGCCGGCTCCGGAACGGTCACACATTGATTTCGATTTGTTGGTCTCGTTCTCGACCTTCCGGGCGTTCGATCCTGAATCCTTCGATAGTCAGATGCAGTCCGGATGGTTGAATCTGAACGTGGTGACCTACATCCGACTGGCCGAGGGCGTCGATGCAGAGGCATTCGAGGCGAAGATCGCCGGACTTCCCATGGAACACGCAGGGGATATGTTGCGCTCCTGGGGTGCCAACTATGCGCTCAGCCTGCACGGCGTCCAAGATATTTATCTGGATCCGGACGCAGCGAATTCCATCGGGCCGTCCAGTTCCATCGAGGTCGTGTACCTGATGTCTGCCATTGCCGCCTTCCTGCTGCTCCTGGCCATCGTGAATTTCGTGAATCTGTCGACGGCCCGGTCGCTCCAACGGGCGCGGGAGGTGGGCATCCGGAAGGTGGCAGGGTCCTCAAGAGGCCTGCTCGTTGCCCAATTCATGATCGAAGCGGTGGTGTTGACCGGTCTGGCAACCATTCTTGCCGTCGTCCTGGCCACCGTCACGTTGCCGGTGTTCAATGGACTGGCGGGCAAGTCCTTCCTGCGTTGGGACCTGGTGGCACCGGGCATGGTCCTGGCCGTCGTGATGGCCGGGATCGTCGTCGGACTCCTGGCTGGCTGGTACCCGGCCCTGGTCCTGTCCCGATTCGCGCCGGCCCGTGTCCTGAAGGGCCTCCACGACCCTGAAGGAGGAGGCAGCGGATTCCGTCGGGCGCTTGTTGCCGTCCAGTTTGCCATCTCGGCCGTCATCATCCTGGGTACGCTGCTTGTGAACAACCAGGTGCGCTACATGCAGACGGCCCATCCCGGGTTCGATGCCGAGCAAGTCCTGCTCGTCGACGCCCGCCAGGTCCCCTATGCCGTTCGCGCCTCGAACATGGAGGCGCTCAAGAACGGATTGGAGTCCCATCCAGGCGTGCTGTCCATGTCCGCGGCACTGGCGGTACCGGGACGGAACGGCTGGCGCGGACAACTGTCGTTTCCCGAGGGGTGGGATCAGGATCAGTCCATTTCCCTGGAGTACATCGGCGTGGATCCATGGTACGTCGGCACGCTCGGCCTGGAAATCGTTGCCGGACGCGATTTCAATCCAGAAAGTGGTCTCGACGAACGGCAGTCGGTCATCATCAATGAGGCGGCTGTCCGGGAAGTGGGCTGGTCATCTCCCGAGGAAGCCATCGGCAAGGGATTTGCCTCGCCCGGCTCCGGAAAACCGGACGGCGTGGTCATCGGAGTGGTGCGCGATTTCCATCAGCACGGACTCCAGGAGGCCGTGCAGTCCATCATGTACGGCATCCGGCCATATGGCGGATTGCTGGCTGTACGGTTCCATCCGGAACAGGCGTCTGCGGTCCTCGAACACGTAGCAACCACCTGGAACGAAATGCTTCCGGAGTACACGCATGAAACGGTCTTTTTGGACCGCGATTTTGCGCGTCAGTATGAGCAGGAAGACCGACTGCGCAAGGTGGCCGGCGTGTTCTCGTTCCTCGCCATCGTGATTGCCTGTCTGGGACTGCTCGGTCTGGTCTCGCACGAGACGTCCAGGCGAACGAAGGAAATCGGTATCCGGAAAGTCCTCGGGGCGTCGACGGCCGGGATCGCGCTCATGTTGTCCCGCCAAATGGTCCTCCTGGTGGTACTGGGGTATGCGGTGGCGGTCCCTGTCGCGTGGCTAGCCATCCGGGCGTGGCAATCGTCCTTCGCTTACGCAGCACCCATCTCCATCGGCTGGATCCTGGTGGGCGGGTTGCTCCTCGTGCTCCTGGCCGTGATCACATCCGGGCAACAGGCCATCCGGGCCGCCATGGCCAACCCGGCGCAGAGCATCCGGGCGGAATAAACGGACTTACGGCCGGAGCGTATCGGTCAACAGCTGCTTGAGCTGACGCATCTGCTCCATCCCGAGATGCCGCCCCATCTGTCCGGCAGCGTAGACGAGGGCAGCCGCTGCCGCAGCCGCCGGTCCGCTCCAGAACGCCATGCCTGAGCCGCCAAGGGTCCAATCGGCCCAGCCGTAGATGACCCCCATGCTTCCGGCGAATCCGATGCCCACGTAAAGCGCCACGAACAGGCTCCAGATGGTCGGGCGCGGCCCGAACAGTCCATGCACGACCGAGCCGGACGGCAGATGGGGGTCTACGGAAACGCTTAGTTGGGGACTCCAGAAGTGGAACGCTTCGGGCGGCACGGTCAAGACGGCCGAAGAGGCGAAAATCTTGCCCGTAACTGACGCCGACGGGTCCCGTAGCACGTGGTCGAGCCGTCTCAGCACATCGTTGGGTTCGACAGCAACGATCATGTCGAACCGGGGTCTTAACCGGAGATCCGTCTTCATACACCAAAGGTATTATGAAAAAAGACATTCTGCCCGCCCTCGTCCTCATTTTGGCTGCGGGTTTTTTCGCCGTCAGCCTGACAGCCCATTCTGCACACGCCCAGTCAGGGGACATGGATGACACGGAAGCCGTCCACGCGGCTGTCGTGGACTACGTGGAAGCCCTGTACAGCGTCGAACCGGAGCGCATTGCCCGGAGTGTCAGCACGGATCTGGTGAAGTTCGGATGGTTCAAGTCGAACGGAGCCTACGTGCCGGCGCCCATGACGTACGAGCAGTTGGTCCGGCTGGCCGGATCATGGAACCGGGACAACCGGCAGAACATCACCGACGAGACCGTCCGTGATATCGTGGTTTACGACGTTCTCGACAAGACGGCCGTCGCCAAACTCACGGCGCAGTGGGGGATTGACTACTTCCAGCTCGAGAAAATCGACGGAACGTGGAAAATCCGGCACATCCTGTGGCAGAGCCACCCGGACTGACCCACTTCTTCAACAGCCTTCTAAATCCCGAACCGCAGCGCCACCGTCGTCCAGCTCTGGACAATCTTGCCCTCCTCGCGCGCCGGACTGAACATCCACTGACGGGCGGCATCCAGGGCGGCCTCTTCAATGCCGTAGCCGATGGTGGCCACGGATTCGTCCCGCGACCCGTCATCCTTGCTGAGCAGATAGCGTTCAACGATCTCGGTCTGCTCCACGCGGCCGGAGCGGTTCACCAGGACGCGCACCACGACTTCGGCCCGGACATTCCGCCGCCGGGCCTCCCGGGGATATTGGGGCTCCACAATCCGGCGGGGCTGCGGACCACGGTCGGCCCGGGCAGCGGCTCCGGTCGTTTCGGCTGTGCCTTCCTCAAGCTCCATGTCGGTTCCGGGGTCATCCACCGGGAGCAGATTGTCGTCCAGGTCCAGCTCGACTTCTTCGAATTCCTCATCGTTGGGTACAAGAACAGGGACGAGGGGGCGCGGTGGCGGTGGTCGCCGGGCGCGCTGCGTGGTCTGCTGGATGTCCTCGACCTGGATGGTTTCCGGGCTGCGCGCATCGTACACGAAATCGTCGTCCCCGCCCCAATCCGATGGCCACCACCGGACGAGCACGTTCGCCAGGATGAGCGCGGCAAGCATCCCCCACATGACATGCGTGGGATACCGTTCATACCGCCGGGTATTTCTATCGAGTTTCTTCACGGTATGCACTAACGACATGCGTGCTATGGGGTTCGGGCAAATCGTCGAACAGGCAAAAGGGCCCGCCGGACGGGAGTCGGGGCATTGTGGACAGTTTTGGTTTGTGGGGAAGGAGCCATCGCCGTATTTTGACCGAAACGCATAAGAGACGACGTGTCCCACCGAACAGCTCGGACCTGCCACACATGCCGATGACCATTCGCTGGTCCAAACCTTCCCGGGTTGCGGGGAGGTTTTTTTTTGGGCATCACGTAAGGGACACGATCAACGAGACCCACACAGGAGACAATCCGGATGATTGAACGAATGGAGCCATGCAAACTGGCACTCGCGGACGGCACCGTCGTGACCGGCGAAGCGGTCGGCTATCGCGGGGAAACGAGCGGGGAGTTGTGCTTCAACACCTCCATGACGGGCTATCAGGAAATCTTCACCGATCCGTCCTACCACGGACAGATCATGATGATGACCTATCCGCACATCGGAAACTACGGCGCCATGGACATCGACATGGAAGCCCGGGAGCCGATGGTGGCGGGCGTGGTGGTGCGGCAGTTCTCACACCGGTATTCGAACCATATGGCCGACGAATCGCTGGACTCCTTCATGAAGCGGTTCAAACTGGTCGGGATTTCCGGAGTCGATACGCGACGTCTGGTCCTGCACATCCGCGACCAGGGGGTCATGAACGCCGTGATTTCGTCGGTGGATCTGGATGATGCGTCGCTGGTGGAAAAGGCCCGATCCTGGCCCAGTATGGCCGGCCTGGAACTGGCCTCCCGGGTCACGACGGCAGAAGCGTACGATTTCTGCGAGGGATCCGGCCCACGGATTGCGGTCTACGACTACGGGGTGAAGCAGAACATCCTGCGTTCATTCAAGGCGCGCGGATGCACGGTCCGTGTTTTCCCGGCCGACACGGACTTCGCGGTCATCCGGACCTGGGATCCCGATGGGGTCTTCTTCTCAAACGGACCGGGCGACCCGCGTGCCATGGAGGGGGCCATTGCCACCGTGAAGGAGGCCACGGCCTCCGGACTTCCGTTGTTCGGCATCTGTCTGGGGCATCAACTCATGTCACTCGCCGCCGGACTGGATGTGTACAAGATGTTCGTCGGCCATCGGGGCGCCAACCATGCCGTCAAGAACCTGCAGACGGGGCAGGTGGAAGTGTCCACGCAGAACCACGGTTTCGCCGTCAACAAGGACTCCCTGTCGCCGGACGTGGCCGAGTTGACGCACATCAACCTGAACGACCAGACCCTTGAGGGCGTCCGTTTCAAGCAGTTCTGCGGATTCTCTGTCCAGTACCATCCCGAAGCTTCGCCGGGTCCGCACGACAGCCAGTACCTGTTCGATGCCTTCATGGCTGACATCAAGGAAAAACGGGGCGTCCAGGCGACGCACCTGAAAGACGACCACATGATTTACGCCGGACGATAACGACCCATGCCCAAACGCACCGACATCAAGAAAATCCTCCTCATCGGATCCGGTCCGATCGTCATCGGCCAGGCCTGTGAATTCGACTATTCCGGCAGTCAGGCCTCCCGTGCCCTCCGGGCAGAAGGGTACCATGTGGTCCTGGTGAACTCGAATCCGGCCACCATCATGACCGATCCCGTCACTGCGGACACGGTCTATCTCAAGCCGCTCACCCCCGAATCCATCAAGGAAATCGTGGAAAAGGAGCGCCCGGACGCCGTGTTGCCGACCATGGGTGGGCAGACCGCCCTCAACCTGGCCAACAAGCTCCACGAGCAGGGCTACTGGGAAAAAATGGGCGTGGAGGTGATCGGCGTGGACATCGACGCCATCAACATCAC
Organism: Rhodothermales bacterium; assembly: GCA_040221055.1. Lineage (NCBI taxonomy): Bacteria > Pseudomonadati > Rhodothermota > Rhodothermia > Rhodothermales > Rhodothermales bacterium. Next base: position 79,829 of record JAVJVN010000019.1, read on the forward strand.
CGAGGACCGGCAGCAATTCCGCGACCTCATGGAGCGGATTGGGGTCGATCAGGCCCGGAGCAAGGTGGCGAAAAGCCTCCTCGAGGCCAAGGAAATCACGCAGGACCTGGGCGGACTTCCGGTCGTCATCCGGCCGTCGTTCACGCTCGGCGGCAGCGGGGGCGGCATTGTCTGGGCCCCCGGTGAGTTCGACAAGAAAGTCATGCGCGGCCTGGAGCTGTCTCCCGTCCACGAGGTGCTGCTGGACGAATGTCTGGTCGGGTGGAAGGAGTACGAGCTGGAACTGCTCCGCGACAAGAACGACAACGTCATCATCATCTGTACCATCGAGAATCTCGACCCCATGGGGGTCCATACGGGGGATTCGGTGACCGTGGCGCCCAGCCAGACGCTCACCGACAAGCAGTTCCAGAAGATGCGCGACGCCGCCATCAAGATGATGCGCTCCATCGGTACCTTCGCCGGCGGATGCAATGTGCAGTTCGCCGTCGAGCCGAAGACGGGTCGCATGATTGCCATTGAAATCAATCCGCGCGTCTCCCGGTCGTCCGCGTTGGCCTCGAAGGCTACCGGTTACCCGATTGCCAAGGTCGCGGCCAAACTGGCCGTGGGGTATACCCTGGACGAATTACCGAACGATGTCACGGGCACGACCAGCGCCTGCTTCGAGCCGTCCATCGACTATGTCGTTACCAAGATCCCACGGTTCAACTTCGACAAGTTCGAGGGCGTGGACGAGGAGTTGACGACCCAGATGAAGGCGGTCGGCGAGGTCATGGCCATCGGCCGGACGTTCCCCGAAAGCCTCCAGAAGGCGTGGCAGAGTCTGGAGAACGGATACAGCGGGTTGGGATCGGACCGCGAAGAATCTTCCCGCAACGAAATCCGGGACCGGCTGAAGAAGTCCTATTGGGATCGCACCCTGCAGATCAGGAATGCCTTCAAGATGGGCGCGAGCGTGGATGAGGTCGCGGACGTGTCGAAGGTGGATCCGTGGTTCCTGTACCAGATCCAGGATATCGTATCGATCGAGGAGAGCATGCAGTCGAAAACGCTCGGCGAGCTCGATGAAGCGACCCTGCGTACCATCAAACGATACGGATTCTCCGATCTCCAGATTGCCTGGAACGTGCTGGACGATGTAACGGAAGCAGATGTGCGGGCGCATCGGTTGGCGCAGGGCGTGAAACCGGCCTTCCTGCTCGTGGATACGTGCGCGGGTGAGTTCCCGGCCCAGACCCCGTACTTCTATTCATCCTACGAAACCCACTCGGAAAGCGTGCGCTCGGACAGGCAGAAGATCATCATTCTCGGAAGCGGGCCGAACCGGATAGGGCAGGGCATTGAATTCGATTACTCCTGCGTGCATGCCGTCCTGGCGTGCCGGGAATTGGGGTACGAAGCCATCATGGTGAACTGCAACCCCGAGACGGTTTCAACCGATTTCGACGTGGCCGACAAGCTGTACTTCGAGCCCGTCTTCAAGGAGCGGGTCATGGACATCATTGACCACGAGCAGCCCATGGGCGTCATCGTTCAGATGGGCGGGCAGACCGCGCTGAAACTGGCCGAGCACTTCCACAAGGAAGGCATTCCCATCATCGGCACGTCGTATCGGGACATGGACATGGCCGAGGACCGGGGACAGTTCTCCGACCTGTTGAAGGCCCTCGAAATCCCGTATCCCCCGTATGGTGCTGCGCGAAGCGTGAACGAAGCCGTTACGACGGCCGAGAAGATCGGATATCCGTTGTTGGTCCGCCCGAGTTACGTGCTGGGCGGTCAGGGCATGCGGATTGCCATCAACAAGGAAGAAGTCGAACAGTATGTGGGCCAGATCTGGAAATTGTTGCCCGACAATGTGATCCTGTTGGACCTGTTCCTGGAGAATGCCATCGAGATCGATGTCGATGCCATCTGTGACGGGGATGAAGTGTGGGTGGCCGGGATCATGCAGCACATTGAACCGGCCGGGGTCCACTCCGGGGATTCAACGGCGGTGGTCCCGCCGTACTCCATTCCGGAGCACGTCCAGGACAAGATCCGGGCGTATGTGACGTCCATCGCATCGCACATGAACGTGCGGGGCCTCATCAACGTCCAGATGGTCATCACCGGAGAGGACGTCTTCGTGATTGAAGCCAATCCTCGTGCATCCCGGACGGTACCGTTCCTGGCGAAGGCGATGGGCATTCCGCTCTCGAACATCGCGACGAAGGTCATGCTCGGTCAAAAACTTGCAGACTTCCGGAAGCGGGGCGAATTGGAGTCCAAGCTGGTGGGTTATGCCGTCAAGGAGCCGGTCTTCTCGTGGGACAAATTCCCTGAGGTCCGGAAGGAGCTGGGTCCTGAAATGAAATCCACCGGCGAGGCCATCGCGTTCATCCAGGACTTCGACGACGAACATTTCCGCAAGCCGTTCGAAATGCGGAACCTGTATCTGTCCCGGTAGGCGTCAGGGCAGCATGGCCATCAATCCGTTGGCCAGCATGGGGCCAATCCGGACCGTACATATCTCGCCAGTCTGCGATTCGTCGAACGGGGCCTGTACCCGGATGTGGTTGTCCGTGAAGCCGGACATCGTGCCGCCGTCCTGGGCGTATTCCCAGAGGACAGGGCGCTCCGTTCCCGTGAACTGCCGGTAAAACGCGGCCCGCTTCTTCTCCGAGAGCAGCCTGAGGCGCCGGTTGCGCCGGGATCGATCGGCCTTGGGTACCGGCGAGCCACCCAGCCGGTCCACGGCCACGGTCCCTGGCCGTTCCGAGTAGGTGAATACGTGGAAATACGATGCTGGCAGGTCGGCCAGGTACGCGAAGGTGTTTTCGAAGCGTTCCGGTGTTTCGTTCGGGAAGCCCACAATCACGTCCACACCGATGGCGGCATGGGGCATGGCGTTGTGGATCCGTTCCACGCGCTCGGAATAGGTCTCCCGGCGGTACCGGCGTCGCATGGCCCCGAGCACGTCATTGTCGCCGCTCTGCAGCGGGAGATGGAAATGAGGAACGAAAGCGCGTGATTCCGCCACGAAATCAATGATGCCGTCCGTGAGCAGATTGGGTTCGATGGATGAAATCCGGTAGCGATCAATGTCCGTCACTCCGTCCAGGGCCTTCAGGAGGGGAAGCAGCTCCTCGCCACGCTCCTGACCGAACAGGCCTATATTGACGCCACTGAGCACGATTTCCCTGTAGCCCCTGCCGGCAATGGTCCGGGCCTGGTCCACGATGTCCTGAACCGTAGCGGACCGGCTCGGTCCACGGGCTGCCGGAATGGTACAGAACGAACACGAGTAATCGCATCCATCCTGGACCTTGAGGAAGGCACGCGTTCGCTCGGTCGCGGAAAACGCGGAGCCGAACGACGTCACGCCATCAATACAGGATACATCGATTTGTGTCCGCTCCCCTTTGTGAAAGGCCGACACGTACCGGAAGACGTCGAACTTTTCCTGCGCGCCCAGGACGACATCAACGCCTTCGATTCCAGCAATCTGTTCCGGGCGGAGCTGGGCAAAACACCCGGTCACAATGACGAACGTATCCGGGTTCTTGCGCAGGGCACGGCGGATGGTCTGACGGCATTTCCGGTCGGCCTCCTCGGTGACCGTGCACGTATTCAACACCACGGTATCGGCGTGCTCGCCGAACGGTACGATTTCCCACTCTCGGGCACGGAATTGCTCGGCGATTGAACCGGTCTCGGCGAAATTGAGCTTGCATCCCAGCGTATGAAAAGCAACAGAAGGCAACAGAACGGGGGATGATGGGCAGATGGAAACGTGTGCGGCAAGTACGAAAGAGGTATTTTCGGGTTTCCGACACCCCACCCCAACCCATCCGGAATCGATGTTCGCCAAAGAAGGAATTGCCCTCATTCTTGCCTCACTCCTGATTGGAGCGGCTATTGGTGTGTTGGCGTGGCAATTTCCGGGACCGGTGCGATGGCTGATCATGATCCTCGCCGTTGCGGTCCCGTTGTTCACCATGTACTTTTTCCGGGATCCGCAACGTACGCCACCGGCCGACACGACCAACCTCGTCCTGGCGCCGGCCGACGGCAAGGTGGTGGTCATCCAGGACGTGGAAGAGCCGCTCTATCTCCAGGGTCCGGCCAGGCAGGTGTCCATCTTCCTGTCTCCGCTGAACGTGCATGTGAACCGTGCACCGGCGGATGGGGTGATCGAGTTCGATGAATATGTCCCGGGAGACTATCTCGTAGCCTGGCATGAGAAGGCGAGTGAATTGAACGAACGTTCCCAACTTGGATTGCGGCATCCGACGGGCCAGAAAATCCTCTTCAAGCAGATTGCCGGCGCCGTTGCGCGTCGGATTGTGTATCACATTTCCATCGGGGATGCGGTCAAGGCCGGGGAACGGTTCGGAATCGTGAAATTCGGATCGCGTATGGACATCCTGGTCCATCCGGATACGGAAATCCTGGTTGGACTCGGCGACAAGGTGACGGCCGGTGAGACCCTTCTGGCTCGACTGTCGCCGGAGGCGAAGCATGCCGAATAACGGATCCCGGAAGAACGGTCGGCGCCCGGGCCTCAAGCAGCGCCGATTCCGTCAGCGGCTCTCCGCGTACCGGGAATCCCGGGCCGGTCGTGCGCCCCGGCGGATTCCGCGTGCGGCCGTGCCGTCCTTTTTCACGCTCATGAACCTGTTCTGTGGATTCCTGGCCATCGTCCAGGTACACGAAGGACAGTTCGTGACAGCCGGATGGTTGATTGTGCTGGCGGGTTTCTTCGATGCGCTGGACGGCATGATGGCACGGCTCACCAACGGCCAAAGCCTGTTCGGGGTCGAACTCGACTCGTTGTCGGACATCGTCAGTTTCGGCGTGGCACCGGCCTTTCTCATGTACGTGTACGCCCTGAACGGTCACGGCACGGCGGGACTGATTGTGGCGTCGCTGCCTGCCATGTGCGGGGCGGTCCGACTGGCCCGGTTCAACGTGTCCTTCGACGGGGACAAGAAGGAGTTTTTCACCGGGCTACCCATTCCCATGAGTGCCGCCGTATTCGTCGCAGTCATCCTGAACGCGGATTCCCTCGCCTTCCTGTCTCCGGATGCGGAAAGCCATCGGGTGCTGTTGACCACGGTCATCGTGATTTCCGGACTCATGGTGTCCAATGTCCGGTTCGATACATTGCCCAAGCCGTCGGCGGCCAGCTTCCGGGAGAATCCGACGAAGGGGTTCCTGTCGGTGGCTGCCATCCTCATGCTGGTTTTCTTCAGGGAGATGGGGCTGTTGATTGTCCTCGTGGTCTATTTGCTGTTGGGCATGGGACGGGGACTGTATGCGTTCGGACGCAGTGTCTGGGTCGCCGAATCTTCAACGGAAGCCGATGCCTGACGACGTATCTTTCTGTTCAAATCCCTGTCCAGTGACCTGAATCATGAAGTTTACCGCACACGTTACCGTCACGCTCCGACCGTCCATCCTGGATCCGCAGGGCAAGGCCACGCATCATGCCCTTACGCAGCTCGACTTCACGCAGATCGGTAGCGTGCGGATCGGCAAGTTCATCGCGTTGGAAATTGAAGCGGGATCCGAGGATGAAGCGCGTCAGATTGCCGAGAAGGCCGCTGGCCAGTTGCTTGCGAACCCGGTCATGGAGGACTTCCATGTGGTCATCCATCACGCATCCTGATCGAACGCGTCGGGCACCGATGACGGTGCCGACACCGGAACCGGCCCAGCCGGACGTGGCTTCCGACCAACCCTGGCACGTCCTGCTGTTCAATGACGACGTGCACACGTTCGAAGAGGTCATTCTGCAACTCATGAAGGCTACGGGGTGCACACAGTCCACGGCCGAAGGGCAGGCCTGGACCGTACACACGAAAGGCAAGTGCACGGTCTTCACCGGGACGTTCGAAGCCTGCCTTTCCGTGCAGGGCGTCCTGAACGAGATTGCGTTGCTGACCGAAATCAGGGGCTGATTTTTCCGGGTCCACGGAAAAGAATTCCCCGGAATGACCTGTTTCCGGGACACAAGGACGGGATTTGACGGTCCGAATGGCCCGGAACGCCGTTCCAACGCGAATGTCCATACGTGGCACGGCAATTGGATGTCCCAAGCCACAAACCAACCCCTCCTCTCGGGACACAACCATGAAATACATTTCCTCACTTTCCATCTTCATCCTGATGGTCGGCTTTGCGTTGCCAACCGCGCATGGCCAGCTTCTGGCCACGGCCGACGGATCCAACGGAACGGCCAGCTATTACCATGAAGGGTATCACGGCTCCACTACGGCGAGCGGTGAACAATACGATCACAATGCGCTTACGGCGGCCCACCGGACGCTGCCGTTCAATACGCTCGTCCGTGTAACCCGCGTCGACAATGGACGCGCGGTCATCGTACGCGTAAACGATCGCATGGCCATGGGACCAGGCAAGACCATCGACCTGTCGGGCGCCGCTGCAAAGCGACTCGATATGATGACGGAAGGTGTGGTCGACGTCCGAATTGATGTCCTGGATACGGGATCCGTTACGGCTTCGGCCGACGTCGATTCGCGTCCCCGCGTCATTGGCTGGTCCTCCCGGACCCGTACGACAGCATTGGATTCGAAGCCAGCGCCCGTCCGTACCGCCGTTGCTGCGCCGGATGGCCCACCGGCTCCGGTCCGCACGGTTGCGGACGCATCCGAGCCCGATCCCACCGGAATGAAGAAGGCTCCTTCGCGCGATTTGCGTCCCATCGTGTTCACTCTCCAGATCGGCTCGTTCACGACCCGTGAAGGAGCCCGCGAAATGGCGCAGGCATACGATTCCGCGTGGGTCGACGAGGTCGTCGTGAACGGCGCGGAAATCTGGCGTGTGTACTATTCCCGCTATACGGTCGAACAAGACGCCCGGAATGCACAGAAGGTACTCTGGCAGGATGGACAGGACAGTTTCCTTCGACGGGTAACGTCCTGACCGTATCTTCCCGGTGTGACCGCGGACGATACATACACGACCATTTCGGCCCCCTCAACAGCCGAAATCAAGGAAAAGGCCTCTCGCTTCATTGCGGAGGCTTTTCCTGTTTCTTCCCCGGACCAGGCGGAAGCCCGCATCCTGGAGGTCCGGAAGCGGGAGTACAACGCCACCCACGTCTGCAGCGCCTGGCGTGTGGGGCCTACCGGCGATCCGTTCCGATTCAATGATGACGGCGAGCCCGGCGGGAGCGCCGGAATGCCCATCCTGCGCCATATTGAAGGCCGGTCGCTGACGAACGTCCTGGTGACGGTCACGCGCTACTATGGCGGCACGAAACTCGGCACGGGTGGGCTGGTCAGGGCCTACGGCGATGCCGCCTCGCTGGCCCTCGACGCGGCACCGACCCAGGTGGTCGTGCTTCGGGACGACGTGAAGATCACATTTGCCTACGACGACACCTCACCGGCCATGCACGTAATCGGTCTGTTCGATGCGGTCATGGGGGATGCGACGTACGACGAGAGAACCCATCTGACCGTAGCCGTCCGGCGGTCGGAGACGGCCCGGTTCCGCGCCGCGCTCATCGATGCGCTCAGTGGGCGGGTGGTTATTGAAGCTTGAGTGCTTCCACGGCCAGGCGATCCACCCGGTTGTTGAGTTCGTCGTCCGCGTGGCCCTTCACCTTGACGAACCGGACCTCATGCCGGGCCATCTGGGCCAGCAGATCCTTCCACAGGTCCTGGTTCTTGACCGGCTTCTTGCCGGCCGTCATCCAGCCCTTTTTCTGCCAGTTGTCAATCCAGCCCTGTTGGAAGGCGTTGGCAATGTAGGCCGAATCGGTGTGGACGGCCGCCTTCACCGGTTCCTTGAGCACCCGCAGGGCTTCCACGACGGCAGCCAATTCCATCCGGTTGTTCGTGGTATTGCGTTCGGCCCCGGTAATGACGCGTTCCTTGCCCTGGTACATCAGGAGCGCCGCCCATCCGCCGGGTCCCGGATTGCCGCTGCATGCGCCGTCGGTGTAAATGGTTACGTCTTTCATGTAGAAGGGTCTTCGTTGGGCGGGACTTCGGTGCCGGTCGCAAGTATACACACGCTGTTGTCCAGTCCCCATGAAGACCTTGTTTGAAGCATGAAGTTTGTTGATTACGTGACCGTGACCGTCCGGAGCGGAAAGGGCGGCAAGGGTGCCATGTCCCTCCGCCGGGCAAAATACGAACCGAAAGGTGGACCGGACGGAGGCGACGGAGGCGACGGAGGCTCTGTCATCCTGGAAGGGGACAAGCAACTCTATACCCTGCTCGATCTGCGCTACAACCGGCATCATTTTGCGCAAAACGGGGGTCCGGGCGGTGGCAATCAGCGATCCGGGAAGAAGGGGGACGATATCCTGCTGCGCGTGCCGCTGGGTACCGTGCTCAAGGACTCGGACACGGACGAGTACATTGGCGAGGTTACGGAGCACGGCGAGCGCCTGGTCCTGGCCCGCGGTGGGCGTGGGGGGAAGGGGAATACGTTTTTCAAGTCATCCACCAACCAGACGCCCCGGCACTCCCAGCCGGGAGAGCCCGGAGAAGAGCGGAATGTGACTTTTGAGCTCAAGCTGCTGGCCGACGTCGGTCTGGTCGGTTTTCCCAACGCCGGGAAGAGCACGCTCGTATCCAGTCTTTCGGCTGCTCGACCGAAGGTGGCCGACTACCCCTTCACCACGCTCGAGCCGTCCCTGGGTGTGGTTTCCGTCGGGGACTTCAAGTCGTTCGTGATGGCCGATATCCCGGGCATCATCGAAGGCGCCCACGAGGGCAAGGGACTGGGTATCCAGTTCCTGAAGCACATTGAGCGCAATGCGGTGCTGTTGTTCGTGATTCCCGTCACCTCGGACGACGTGGCCGCGGAGTACGACACGCTCCTGCACGAACTGGAAATGTTCAGTCCGGACATGCTCCGTAAACCCCGTATGATTGCGCTCAGCAAGATGGACCTGGTGCCCGTCGACGACGTGGAGACCAAGGTCGAAGAGGCCCGGGCGGGATTGCCGCCGCCGGTCGAGTTGTTTCCCATCAGCGCCGTCTCCCGCACGGGCCTTGACGATCTGAAGCGCGCGCTCTGGCGGTACATCGAGGAGGACCGGGAGGAAGACCTGGTGGATGACGTGACCGGATGAACCTTTCCCGCGGTGAATATGAAGCGCGCGTACGCCTCATGATGGCGGAGGGGGTGGGGCCGGTCCGGCTCCGCGCCCTCGTGCCTCCCGGCATTACGGCCCAGGAATTCCTGGACGGTGGCCCGCACCTGTGGAGCCGGACCGGCCCGCTTTCCCCGTGGATGCGGCAGGCCCTGGAGGACGTTCGCGGCCGTCCGGTCACCGTGCGGCCTCCGGACGGGTGGTCGCTGTGGTGGATGAACGACCCCTGGTATCCGACCCTGTTGGGGCAGATTGCCGGTCCGCCGATCATCTGGGTAACCGGTCGCACCGAGCTGTTGGCACGGCCCTGTATTGCGGTCGTGGGCACGCGTCGCTGCACCGACTACGGCCGTCGGATGGCTTACAAGTTGGGCGAGGCCCTGGCCGAAGCGGGCGCCTGTGTGGTGAGCGGGCTGGCCTATGGGATCGATGCGAAGGCGCATCGCGGAGCGCTCAATGCAGGCGGCGCAACGGCGGCCGTATTGGGATGTGGCCCGGGACAGTCCTATCCGGCGGGCAACCGGGATCTGCAGGCCAGGATTGCCGGGGATGGGGTGCTGATCAGCGAGTTCATGCCGGGCTCGGAGCCGGTACGGGGGCATTTTCCGCGCCGGAACCGGATTATCAGTGGCCTGTCGGCGGCCACGGTGGTCGTGGAAGCCTATGACCGGGGCGGCGCATTGATAACGGCCGATCTGGCCATGGAGCAGAACCGGGACGTCTATGCCGTGCCCGGGAGTGCGGAGCATTTGGCATCGCGCGGCAGCAATCGGCTGCTGGCCGACGGAGCGGGCCTCGTGGTGAGTGAGCAGGACCTGGTTGAGCGGCTGAGGGCCAGCGGGTATTTGCCCCCGCCCGCGTCCTTGTCGGAGTCCAGCCAACCGGTGGAAGGGCACAACCCGGGAAGACTACGCGCTCCCCAAGCCGCACGCGGAGCCAGACCAGCTGCGGAACAGGCCATTCTCGCCGCTTTGGAGCACGGGGAGCAGTCCGTGGACGAGCTTGCCATGAATGCGCGTATCTTGCTGAACAATCTCTGGCTGCCCTTGGCCCGCCTCGAGAACGAAGGAGCCATCTGTCAGGGTACGAGCGGGCGCTTTGCGCTGTCCGTGGAAAAACCACAAAACGGACGCAAGCCGACCGCCCCCACCAGACGATCGGCTTGCTGACATTCAGAGGAGGCGTGTTCGAGATCCCCGTCTGACTCTTTTTCTTGACGGCAATTCCCCGACATAAGTTGCACCCACCCATGGAAGAAACACTCGTCACATTCGATGTACCCCCGGGATACCGGGAGGGAGAGCGCCTGGACGTCTATTTGACGGGGTTCATCCAGAATGCGACCCGGACCAAAGTCCAGAAGGGCATCAAGGACGGCCGCGTGGAGGTGAACGGCAAGATCCACGATAAACCCTCGTATGTGGTACAGGCGGGCGATCGCATTGCGTGTCGTCTGCCGCGGCCGCCGGCGCTGGAAATCGTACCGGAGGATCTCGGTCTGGACATCGTGTACGAGGATGACGATCTCATCATTGTCGACAAACCGGCCGGAATGGTCGTCCATCCGGCCTATGGGCACCGTTCAGGGACGTTGCTTCACGGCCTCCTGCATCACCTGGGTGCCGGGCCGTTCCGGATGGAAGACGACGCGGACGCAGACGCGGACGACGATGCCGATCCCGAAACCGACCCCGGACTGTCAACGGTGAACGCCGCACCCCGGTTCGAAGGGGACGTCGCGCTCCGTCCGGGCATCGTGCATCGACTGGACAAGGACACCAGCGGATTGCTGGTCATTGCCAAGAACGACATCGCCCATGCGCGGCTGGCGGCGCAATTCGCCGACCACACCATCAATCGCCACTACATTGCCCTGGTGTGGGGCATCCCCGCCGAGGAGTCGGGCACCATCCGGAGCTGGTTGGGTCGCGACCGGCGGGATCGTCGCCGGGTAAGTGTGACCCCGGAGGGCACGGGGAAGCACGCCGTGACACACTGGAAACGACTGGAGTCCTTTGCGGACACGAGTCTGCTCGAATTCCGCCTGGAAACCGGTCGGACGCATCAGATCCGGGTCCATTCCAGCCACATGGGACATGCCATATTCGGCGACACGACCTACGACGGCGACCGCATCCGGTACGGTCGGAAGGACGGGTCCCGAAAGGGGTTCTACCGGAATCTGTTCAAACGCCTGCCCCGACAGGCCCTGCACGCCGCATCCCTGGGTTTCGTGCATCCCACAACCGGCCGTGAGGTATATTTCGAATCGCCCCTGCCGGACGACATGACCGACGTCGTGCAGCGAGTTCGTGCGAACTTGACGAACGTATTCGGCGGCGAAGGGTAGACGCCGTCCAATCCATCGAAATCCATGCATATCTCCCAATACCTAACGCCCGGGTCGGTTGCGGTCGGTCTGGACGCCGCCGACAAGGAATCGTTCATCAACGCCGTGGTCAACCTTCTTGAAGGCCGGCCTGAAGTCAGGGACCTGGATGAGGTACGCCGCAGTGTCCTTGAGCGGGAGTGGCTCATGTCGACCGGCGTGGGCAAGGGTCTGGCGCTTCCACACGCCAAGACGAATGCCGTGAGCGGTACCGTGGCGGCTCTCGTGGTCACGCGTTCGCCCGTGCCGTGGGACGCCATTGACGGGGAGCCCGTCCGCCTGGTCTTCCTGCTGGTCGGCGTTCCCGATGCCAAGTCCGAACATGTCAAGGTCTTGAGCCGGATATCGCGGATCATGAACCGGGATGCCGTGCGAAAACAATTGGCTGAGGCGGCCTCCCCGGACGAACTGCTCGAGACGCTCAGGAACGCTGAGGAGAGTCTGCTCGATGAGTAATCCCTTCCGGAATATTCCCGGTACGTTCGACATCCTGCCGAATGCCCAGACCAGCAGTGATGACCAGATTGCCGGTTCGCGGGCCTGGCAGCATGTGGAGGAGGTCATCCGCCGCGTCATGCACCGGTATGGCGCCCAGGAAATCCGCACGCCCGTCCTGGAACCCACTGAACTCATTGCGCGCGGAGTCGGGCAGCTGACCGACATCGTTTCGAAAGAGATGTTCGCCTTCGAGCGCGGCGACACGAATTATGTGTTGCGGCCGGAAGTCACGGCGCCCGTCATGCGGGCCTGGTTGCAGCACAATCTGGGACAGCTGGGCGGGGTGCAGCGGCTGTTCTATATCGGGCCCTGTTTCCGGGCCGAGCGACCGCAGAAGGGCCGGTACCGCCAATTCCATCAGTTCGGCGTCGAATACATTGGTTCGGAAGACCCGAGGGCCGATGCGGAGACCATCCTCATGGCCATTGATATCTACCGGGAGCTGGGGTTGGATGAATTCACGGTGCGTCTGAATTCGCTGGGCGATGCCGAATCGCGCCCACGCTACAAGGAGGCCCTCGTTGCGTTCCTGACGCCTCACGCGGAAGCGTTGAGCGAAACCAGCCGTCAGCGACTGGAAGGGAATCCACTCCGCATTCTGGACACCAAGAATCCTGACGAGCGGGCCCTGCTTGCGGATGCTCCCCGGCTGTCGGATTTCCTGGATGATGCGAGCCGCGCGCACCACGCGGCCGTGAAGGCCTGTCTGGATGCGGCCGGCGTGGCCTACGTGGAGGATCCGTTCCTGGTGCGCGGTCTCGACTACTATACGCGTACGGCGTTCGAGATCGAGAGTCCGGTGCTGGGCGCCCAGGGCACCTTGGCCGGTGGTGGTCGATACGATCTACTGGCCACCGACGTGGGTTCCAAGCAACCGGTTCCGGCTGTCGGTTTTGCGGCCGGTATGGAGCGCCTGTTCCTGGCCCTGGGTCGGGCGGGTGTGGAATTGCCGGCATATGAACCACCGGACGTGTTCGTGGTAGCGCTCGGGGATGCCGCCGCTGAGTGGGCGTTCGGAGCCGCCAACGCGTTGCGGCAGAATGGCATACGGGTCATGTACGACCTCCGGGGTCGTTCGATGAAGGCCCAGATGCGGGAGGCGAACCGGCAGGCCGCACCGCGCGTGCTGATTGTGGGTGACGAGGAACTGGCCGCCGGTCAGGTCATTGTGAAAAACATGGAATCCGGCGAACAGGTAACGGCTGACTGGCTGACCGTGTTGAACGAATCCGATGGGCACTGATCCATGTATCCCCGACTGAGCGACATTTTCCAGGACCTGTTCGGGTTTTCCCTCCCCATCCCGATCTATTCGTTCGGATTCATGGTGGCCGTGGCCGTCATGATGGCAGCCTGGTTGCTGCAGAAGGAACTGGATCGCAAGTTCCGGGCAGGCATCATGGGCAGCGTGCGCGTCCCGGACCCCGAGGCGTCCGCAAAAGGGAAAGCCGGACGCGGGTCCCGGATGGTGGATGCGAGTCCGTCCGTACTGGTCGGCAGCATCACCATGCTGGCCGTGTTCAGTGGATTCGCCGGGGCCAAGCTGTTCCACATCCTGGAAAACCTGGACCAATTCGCCCGGGCTCCGCTCGACATGATTTTTTCGACGGGGGGATTCACGTTCTATGGTGGATTCGTCGTGGCCATGCTGGTCGTGTCCCGGTACCTGAAGGGCAAAGGTGTGAGCGTGGGAGCCGTTTCCGATGCGGTAGCACCCGGACTCATGTTGGCTTATGGTATTGGTCGCATTGGTTGCCATCTGGCAGGCGACGGGGACTGGGGGATAGCCGCCAACCTGGCCGCCAAACCGGATTGGCTCCCGATGTGGCTCTGGGCGGAGACCTACCCGAACAACATCCTGGGCATTGACCTGTCTGCCGCCCCGGTCTATCCCACACCCATCTATGAGTTCGTCGCCGCTCTGGCGCTTTTCGGTGTCCTGTGGTCGCTTCGCCGCCATGCCCACCGTGCAGGCTGGTTGTTCTGGATGTACGTGGTCTTTGCGGGCGTGGAGCGGTTCTTCATCGAGAAAATCCGCGTGAACAACGAGTTCGACCTCCTGGGATTCGCCGTTACACAGGCCGAAATCATTTCCGTCCTGCTCGTGGTCGCCGGATTGGTCGGTATGTGGGTTTTTCGAACGCCAGGGGCCGCTGCCGTCGATGCAACATCGCGTGCTGAAACATGAGCGAGGAACGAAGCCGACACGTTGCGGGTCGGAATCCCGTCAGGGAATTGCTGGAGCAGGATGCCGACCGGATCGAGAAAGTGCTTTACCTGGCGTCCGGTGGGGGATCCCTGGGCGAAATCCGGCGCATGGCCGATGCCGCCGGCATTCCGGTACAGGCGGTCCCGCAAGGCAAGTTGAACAGCCTGGTGCCCGGCGTGAACCATCAGGGGATCGTGGCGGTCGTGTCACCCATCCGCTATATGGACGTCGACGAAATGCTGTCGTCGGTGGCCGCCACGCTCAACGAGGTACAGGAGCGCAAGCCCATCATTCTCATCCTGGATCACATCCAGGACCCGCACAATCTGGGGGCCATCATCCGCTCGGCGGTGGCGGCCGGTGCCGGTGGTGTGGTCATTCCGGAGAGGGGCGCGGCACCCGTGACCGCTGCTGCCGTCAAAACCAGTGCGGGGACGGTCTCGCAGATTCCCATTGCCCGCGTCGGCAACATCAAGATGGTCATCCAGGCCATGAAGGAGCGGGGGTACTGGATTGCCGGTGCGGAAGGATCGGGACCTACGACCCTGTGGGACATGGACTGGGATCGCGCCATCGGCCTCGTCATCGGCTCGGAGGAGAAAGGCATGTCGCGGACCGTAAGGGAGTTGTGCGACTACGAAGTCAGCATTCCCATGCGCGGGCCGGCGGAGTCCCTGAACGCATCGGTCGCCGCGGCCGTGTTGCTGTTCCAAGCCATCCGCTGCCGCGTCTAAAAAAAGATCACCCCGGCCCGGCGAATGCCGGACCGGGGTGCCCACCTTTCAAGCGCGCCCGTCACCTATCGGGTCGGGGCAGCACCTGAAATATCACGGCTGATCGGACGTGGATGCCGCCCCACCCATGCGGTACACGATCTTGCGGATGGTGTCGAACTGGAGATAGGGATACTCTTCACGCAGATGCTCGATGGCATCGTACGCGGAGACATTCTCGCGCCGCATGGAGCGGAATACCCGCCGGATGCGGTAGTCCCTGACACCCTTCTCGTTCAACAGGTTCTGTTGAGCCAGCACTTCGTATTGATCGGTGCTGATGATCCCTTTCAGCGGGTTTCCGTTCAGTTGGTCCGTGGCTTGCATGATGGTTCGGAGTTTCGGTGCGACTTCACTGCCTCTTCCGGATGGCAATGTGAGAGTAGGGCATGGCTCCGGGCCTGCAAAGTGAAATGGCCTGAACGGTTGGACGCGGGGGGCGAGCCGCCTCAACAAGCGTTCAAAGGGCGAAAACGACTGGAGAGATCAGGGCAGGTGCCGGGAGAGGGCGCGGCGCAGCGCTGGACGGGTCTCCAGGGCCAGCGCGGCTTCGAGGGCCTGCGGGGTGATGGCGTCGTCGGGCAGCACGTCCAGCGCTGCTATGGCGGCCGCGCGCAACGCGGGGAGCGCATCGGGCAACCAGGCAGCGGTACGGCGGCGGACCGTGGCGTTCCCGGGCTCCACGCGCGCGGCCGCCAGAAGCGCTTCGCCGCGCGTCACCGGATGGTGGGGATTCTCCGTGAGCGGCAACAGCGCGGCGACACGCTCCCGCGCCCCCCGGCTGCTTCGTTCAACCAGTCGGATGGCTGCCCGTCGGATGCGGTCGGCATCGCTGTCCGTGACCAGGGCCGACTGCAGGACGGACCACGCCAGATCCTCTCGCCGTTCGACCAGGATCCGCACGGCTTCCTCCAGCAGGAAACCATTCTGACTGGTGTTTGCCGTCCGCAGGGCTTCCTCGGCAGCGGCCGGACCCGGCCAGGCGGCGAGCGCGCGGAGCCAGGCCAGGCGAACGCCCGGGTCGGTGGCCGAGGACTGCTCCTGGACCATGCGCAGCGCCGACGTCGACGGGGCCATGCCCGCCAGGACCGGCAGGGCAGCCTGAAGCACATACGGGCCGGATCCGGTCAGTGCCGGCCGCAGGCCGATGATCAATTCCGGTTCGGCGCCGCCCCGGGCCAGCAACGAGAGGGACCGGATCCGGCCCCCTGCTGTTTGGGCATCCCCGAGCTGGGATGTCACGTCGTCCAGGTCAGGGTCGGACGAAAACGCATACAGTAGATTTGCCGTTTCGTCCAGGTGAACGTACCGGGGCCGCAACGGAGCCTCATACACGAACCGGACCTCATTCGCGTCCAGGTGCACCGGGTGCCGTTCCAGTCCGGCCAGGGACGAAATGACGATGTCGGTATGGATGTCGAATACGTCCGGGACCAGCGGTCCATCCTGCTCCTGGGTAAGGATGACGGCCAGTTGCCCGGCTTCCGGGCGGTGGGAGTAGATGAGCGTGAAGACCGGATGACCGGCGCCGTACACCCACGTATCGAAAAAGGCACTCCGGCCACCGACCAATTGGCGGAAGGTTTCGGTATCCACGGCCGCGGAGGCGGCCTGCGCATCCAGGTCCGTGGCCGCATCGAGCACCCGCTCCACCCCGATTTCCTCGGCCAGCATGTGAAGGACCCAAAGGCCTTTCCAGGTGGCGTGTGCGTCGTTCAGGTCGGAGGGCGTATACCAGCGATCCCAGATCAGCGGCCGGACGTAGCGTTCGGCTTCCTCCAGGTACCGCGTGCGGGCTGTTTCCAGGATCAATCCGTAGGCCCCGTCGCCATGCTCCTGGCGGAGCGCCTGGGCGGCCGCGAATACCGGGATGGCTCGCGACAACCAGGCATCCGTCGGGAAGACGTTCGTCTGGAGGCTTCCGAACCGGGCCTGGAAGCGTGCTGCACGGGTCGCCAGATCGGCCATGAGTGGGGAATCTTCCAGCAGCGCCGGATCGGATTCGAGACGGAGACCGTTCCAGATCTGCGTGGGATAGCCCGGCGGCAATGCAATGGACCGGCCGGTGCTTCCACCGGTCGAGTCCACCTCAACCGTCACGAATCCGGATTCAGCCGCGAGAAAGCCGACGGCATGTGTCAGGCGTTCTCCCTCGGGCTGCCAGATGTGCGTTGTGGCTTCCGGTCCGAGCACTGTGCTGTTGGGGCCATCGGGCCAGAATACGTCCCATCCTGACGGAACCGTCACGCGGATGTCAGCCGAGTACGCATCGAACCACTCGAGGGGCGCCGGTATCCAGTGCGTTTCATCGGCCCGGCTCGGGGTCCATGCCGCCTTCCATCCACCCCGATCGCGGATATCGTAACCTGCGCGGGAGGTCTCGTAATCCACCTGGACCACGACTTCTTCCGCACCCCCGTCCGGCAGCGCGATGTACAGGGAATCCCCCGAGGTCGTCCAGCGCGTCGAATCGGAAAACACGCGGACGTCACGTATGTCCACGGCACCCGCGCGCAGGATGAATCGCCGCGCTGTCGACGTGGCATCAACCGAAACACGATAGACCGCCGAGCCCACAAGCCGACGTTGCTCGGGCATCAACAGGACCGATGCCTGGACATGATGGATATTGATGCCCGGTGCAAGATCCGATTGGACGGGGGCCTCCATCGGATGGTACGCATCCCGTGACACCGCTTCCAGCACCTGCGCACGGACGCTCAAGGGCGAGCCCACGAGGACGGCAACCAGCAGAACCCACCGCACCATGCCCTTCGGAACGGCGGTCAGAACAGTCATGAATGGGCCGGAACGCGTCATGAGCGGGCGGGGCGGTTGCCGAGATACAGGATTCCGAGGAAGCCGGCAGCCACATACATGACCATCTGTCCCGTGTGGGTCAGCAGGGCGTATGTGGCCGCATCGGTTTCGGGCACAAGATACAGCAGGCCAAGGGCCTGGACGGTAATGAAGTGGTAGGTGCCGATGCCCCCCGGAGCCGGGATGACCACACCGATGGACCCGATGAGCATGATTCCGAGGGCATCGAGCATCGAGAAGTCCGTCATGTGAAGCATGGCAAACGGGACCCAGGCCATGAATACGTAGCAGGCCCACATGGCCACGGACTGGACAATCAGCGTCCCGGTCCGACCGGTGCGGAGAACGGACAGCAATCCCGACCGGAAGGTCTGGATGAGGCGCCCCAGGCGCGATTCGCCGCTTGACCGTCGGAGGACCACCAGCCAGAATACGACGCCGCCTCCGACCAGAGCCGCTCCGGACAGCAGCAGCCAAGTCCCTGTCGACACCGATCCGAGCGGACGTCCCAGAGCGTCGATCAGGGCCGGGAGCTCATTGCCGTAGATGAGCGGGAGCATCAGCAGCCCCAGCCCGAGCATGACGACGTCGAGCACACGCTCCACGACGACCGTGCCCAGCAAGGTGGAGAACGGAATTTTTTCATGGGCGGCCACGTTTCCGGTGCGGATGAGTTCGCCCACCCGGGGGCCGGCGTAGTTGGCCATGTAACCCACCATGAGGGACAGGAAGGCCACCACGCGGGAGGTTCGCCTGGATTGGCCGGGCAGTTTGTCCATCATGAGGCACCACCGTTCTGCGCGCAACCAGTGGCTCGCGTAGGTCGCGACGACGGCGGGGGGCATCCACCACCAATTGGCCTGTTTCAGGGCCGTGCCCACGGCCGCGAAATCGGCATTCCGGAGGGCAAACCAGAGCAGGACGGCTGCGATCGCAAAACTGCCCGCGCGGATGGCCCAGGTCCTGGCGCGTGAGGATAGCGCGTTGGAGTTTCCCACGCCTACTGCAGGTCTATGACTTCAACGCCGTCCGGAATGGCGAACGAAAAGGCGTCTTCCGCCAGGGAGGGATTGAATTCGACGTCGGACAGGTGGAAGGTCATCTGTACGTCGTTCAGGTCAACGACATGCATCCGCAGGACGGCCAGGTCCGCGGGGCGAATCCACATCGTAACGGTCTTGAAGGAGGCGAAGGCATCGGTCGGCGTCAAGCCGAGGACGTGCATCCGTGTGCCATCCAGAGACGCATCGGCCTCCTGCCGGATGGCATACGCCGAATCGAACTCACCCAGGAACGACGTCAGCGAGAAATCCTCCATGTCGTCCTCCACGGTATTGATGAGCACTTGCCGCTCGGCGTGGTTGTGGATCCAGGTGCGTTCGCCGTCGCTCACGATGGTCTGACTGCCCGTTTCAATCCGGTAACGGTCGCCGGCAATCCAGACCCGACCGGAATACCGCTCATCCATCTCCAGGAACTCGGAGGAGATGGTCTGGACAAACCGGGCCGCCATGGTAGTCTCCGCACCGTAAAGCGCGCGGACCTGGTCCGCCAGCGGTTGCGCCCCGGTCGGAGCAGTGAACGCGCCGGAAAGGAGAATGCCCAGCAGAACGGTCAGCGCGGCGGTCGGGAGTATGGACAGGTGTCGGGTTGTCATGGTGACAACAGTACGTCCACCAGGGCCTCCAGGTCCCGTTCCGTGTTGTAGACATGCGGTGAAATCCGCACGGCCGTACCACGAAGCGACACATGGACGCCGGCTGCGCGCAGCTGCTCCTGGACCGTCGCCGGTTCCAGGCCGGCGGGCAGGGAGAGGCCGAACAGGTGGTGGCCCCGATCGGTCACGGGCGCCGTATGGAATCCATGCCCTTCCAGTTCGGCCAGGGCCGGCGCCATCAATCGCCGACACCAGTCCTGTATGCGCTCCGGCTGCCATTCCAGCAGCAACGCGAGGGCGGCTTCCACCATGGGCAACAGCAGGAAGTTCGACCGTTCCCCGACATCGTACCGGATGGCCCCCGGCGCATAGTCATCCACGTAATCCACGAGGCCGGCAAAATTGCTGCTTCCCTTGCGGGCAATCCAGTTTTCCTCAAGCGGAATGCCGTCCAACAGACGTTCTCCCCACCAGGCCAGTCCCGTCGCGTAGGGGCCCATGAGCCACTTGTATCCGGCTGCCGCCACCAGGTCGGGCTGGATGGCAGGCAGGTCCATGGGCAGGGCGCCGACCGACTGCGTGCCGTCAATGATCAAGTACGCACCGACGTCCCGGACGCGCTGGCCGACCGCCTCCAGGTCAAACAGGGTTCCGTCCGTCCAGTGGACATGGGGTACGGCCACGATCCGGGTCCGCGGTGTAATGGCTTCGAGCAGGCGCACATTCCATCCGGCCGCGGTCGGAGCCCGGGGTATGGTGCGTACGGTGGCGCCACGCTCGGTCGCGAGCCGCCGCCATGCATAGACATTGCTCGGAAACTGATCCTGCAGATGAACGATTTCGTCGCCGCGGCCTATCGGGATGTTGCGGGCGGCCGTGGCGATGGCGTAGGAGGCAGCGGGAATGAGCGATACGCGCTGCGCCGTTTCCGGAACGCCGAGCAGCCGGGCAAAGGCGCTTCGGATGCGTTCCGCGGGTTCGAAGAAGCCGCTCCCGGACAGTCCGGAAGGGTCGCGGGATGCCACCAGGGCCTGGATGCCCGCCTCTTCCACGGCGCGCGGCGTGGGGGACATATAGGCGCAATTCAGCCAGTGGACCGCATCCGGGATCTGAAAAGCGTGGCGTTGGCTTTCGAGAGGGTTCATCCCTCCAATATACGACCGCGGCGGCGGGGTCCACCCCCTGAACCCCGCGCCGCAGTCGCCATGGACCGGCCCCTCATCTGGAGGCACCGGTCAACGGTTACTATTGTGTCTTGACGATCACTTCGACTTCAGCGATTGCGGCTGCTTCGGCAGAAATCCGTGCCTCCAGCTTCCGCAGATCCCGCTCCAGGTCGTCCGTGTTGAATTCCCACGATGAAGGGGCCGAATGCCGATGGATGCGGATCAGGCGGTGGACATCCGGCACTTCGATTTCAACGAGATGAGGAATGGCCGGCACTTCGGCGATGGCCATGGCTTCCGTCGTGCGGCCGAACAGCGGCAGGTCGGGCCAGAAATGGCGCGCGACGACGGCCGTGATATTGGCGGAGAGGAGCAGGATGGCCAGGATGCCCAGACCCATCACGACTTTTTCGCGACGCCCGCTGGCGTCCGGTTCAGTTGTGGACATGATTCGCGTTCGGCAGGTTATAGTAATCCGACCTGTTCAGAACGCGAATGGTTGGCGCCTTATTGCCCGGATGGGCCACAATTTCCCGGATTGCCGTTCGGGTCGCCGCCGGGGCCGTGCAGGCGGGCGGTGGAGAATTGTCCGAGGTCCACGTCGTCCTTCTGGTTCCAGCACCAGAATTGCTGGCAGGGGAACCGGTTCTCATAGAGGGCCCGTCCGACAATGACCGAGTCCACCCGGTACGGCTTAAGACTGGCAATGGCCATCAGGTCGCGGTAGTCGCCCACCCCACCGGAGGCCGTAATGCGGGCACGCGTCAGGCGAGTGCCGAGCTCCCGATAGGCCTCCACATTGGGTCCTTCCAACGTGCCGTCGCGAGCAATATCCGTATACACAATGCGACAGCAGCCGGCCTCTTCCATTTTCAGGGCAAACTCCACGGCATCCTGTCCGCTGCCCTCCAACCATCCGTCCACGCGGACCTCGCCGTCGCGCGCATCGATCCCGACCACAATCCGACTCGACCCGAAGCGGGCCACCGCTTCCTTCACCAGATCCGGCTCCCGGAGCGCCGCCGTCCCCAGGATGACGCGGTACACACCGGCTTCCAGGGCTTGCTCAATATCCTCCATCGTCCGGATGCCGCCGCCCTGCTGCACGGGAATGTCGAGCGTGCGGCAGATTTCGTGGATAACGGCCCGGTTATGCTCCTCACCGCCACGGGCCGCGTCCAGATCCACGACGTGGAGCACCTTGGCGTTCTGGATACGCCACAGCCGTGCCATCTTGACCGGGTCCTCGAAATAGACTTTCTCTTTTTCGTAGGATCCCTGGTACAGGCGAACGCAGCAGCCGCCGCGCAGATCTATGGCCGGAATGACGAGAATCATGGGTATCGGTAGGGTCGGCGGCTGAAACGGAGGCAGTCGCCGGGGGTTTCCCGACCCAACGTGCGGTTTTTATGCGGATTCCTCGGACCGTCGTCCGGTGTCGCCTTGGCATGCCGTATTTTGACGTTTTGCTACCTGTTCATTTTTCTGCGACGTGATGTCCTCCTTCAAGCGCATCCTGGTAACCGCCGCCCTGCCGTACGCCAACGGACCCATCCATCTGGGTCATCTGGCGGGCGCGTATCTGCCCTCCGATCTGTTCTGTCGCTATCAGCGTCTGAAAGGGAAGGACGTGGCCTTCATCTGCGGCTCGGACGAAATGGGGGTCGCCATCATGGTCCGAGCCCGGAAGGAAGGCATTGACCCCAAGGAACTCGTGGACCGGTACCACCCCATGATCACGGATGCGTTCGAGCGGTTCGGCATGTCGTTCGACCACTACGGGCGCACCACCTCGTCCGTGCACGCGGAAACCAGCCAGGCCTTTTTCAGCGATTTGGCTGCCAAGGGAACGTTCACGCTCCGCACGGAAAAACAATTGTTCGACCCTGAGGCCGGAATATTCCTGGCGGACCGGTTCGTTGTCGGTACCTGTCCGGTCTGCGGGAATGCGAACGCCTATGGTGACCAGTGCGAGAAGTGCGGATCGTCGCTCAGTCCCCTGGAATTGAAGGATCCCCGAAGCACGCTGTCCGATGCTACGCCGGAGTTGCGCGAAACCACGCACTGGTACCTGCCGCTCGGCGACTTCCAGGACCGGTTGTCCACGTGGTTGGACACGCACGCAGACTGGAAGCCGAACGTGTTGGGTCAGGTCAAGTCCTGGCTGAAGGATGGGTTGCGTGATCGCGCCATCACGCGCGATGTGCCCTGGGGCGTTCCTGTTCCTGAAGATGCTGCCGCCGCGGTAGGTGTGTCCGCCGAGGGCAAGGTCATCTACGTGTGGTTCGATGCGCCCATCGGATACATTTCGGCCACCAAGGAATGGACGGCGGCACAGGGCCATCCCGATGCATGGAAAACCTGGTGGCAGGACGAGGAAACCCGCCTGGTCCACTTCATCGGAAAGGACAACATCGTTTTCCACTGCCTCATGTTTCCGGCCATGCTCATGGCCCACGGGGCATTCGTGTTGCCGGACAACGTTCCGGCAAATGAATTCCTGAACATCGAAGGCGACAAGCTCTCCACGTCCCGGGGCTGGGCCGTCTGGCTGCACGAGTACCTGGACGAATTCGATCCAGACCTCCTGCGCTATGCGCTGGCCACGACGCTGCCCGAAACCAAGGACGCCGACTTCACGTGGGGCGAATTCCAAACGCGGGTCAATTCCGAACTGGCCGATGTGCTGGGTAACTTCGTCAACCGGACCATGACATTCGCGACCCGGTATTTTGACGGTGTCGTCCCGGAATTGAAAAATTCGTCCGCCGTGGACTCGGAAACCCTCGCTGCCATCGCCGACTTCCCGGAGCGGATTGGACGCGCGTACGACAATTACAAGATGCGCGAGGCCGTGTTCGAAACGATGGCCCTGGCCCGACTGGGCAACAAATACTTCAACGATACGGAGCCGTGGCACACGCGCCGGACGGACATGCAGGCGTGCGCCAACACCATCCACGTATCGCTCCAGATCTGTGCCTCGCTGGCCGTACTCATGGACCCCGTGCTGCCGTTCTCAGCCGAGAAACTGCGCCGGATGTTGAAGTTGGAAGGTGTGCGGTCCAGTATGCCGGCGGACGGCGATGCGAATGGCGCAGCCGCTGGTGCGCCGGCCGGAATCGGGTGGGATGCCGCTGGTCAGCCTTTGATGTCGGCCGGCGCCTCACTGGGCGAATCCGAAATCCTGTTCACGAAAATCGAAGACGACGCCATGGAAGCCCAGATGCAGAAATTGAAGAAAGCAGATCCTCAGGGCGGCGGGGCTGACGGGGCAGAAGAAGAAGCATTGCCCTATGCGCCCGTGGCAGACACCGCTACCTTTGACGACTTCATGAAAATGGACTTCCGTATGGGTACCGTCCTCGAGGCCGAGCCTGTGCCGAAGTCGAAGAAGCTTCTGCGCCTGGTCATCGATCTGGGCTTCGAGAAGCGTCAGATCCTGGCCGGAGCGGGCCAACACTATTCGGCGGAAGAGATGATTGGTCGGCGGGTGGCCGTCGTGGCGAACCTGGCCCCCCGCAAGATGATGGGTCTCGAGTCGCAGGGCATGGTGCTCATGGCCGAAGACCGCGACGGTGGACTCTTCCCGATCACGTCGGGCGGAGAAGACGGATCGGTCATCCGTTAAATGTAACCTGGCAGGTTACATTTGAATACGGGCCGTCGGGTCAGCGCCGGATGACGGGCTCCGTGATTCGTGCTCCGAGAGGAAGGATGAAGGTGGCGATGATGACCGTCGGGGTGTCTCCCGGGTTCACGGTCTCGTGGATGACGTTGCGTCGGTTCTCATACGCCTCTCCGGCCGCGACGCGGCGCACCGTGCCGTCTGCTCCGTGGATTTCCAATTGACCTTCAAGTACCACGGCCCGTTCGTCGCCCGGGTGCAGGTGCCAACCGGTGGTGCCGCCGGGCGCAAATGTTGCCCGGATGGTGACCGACATCAGGGAGTCGGAGACGGACAGCGGAGACTCGTGGAGGACGTCCAAGGTAATGCCTTGCTGCTGTGCTGGGCTGTGTCGCGGAGACACGGCCAGCCAAGTGGTCAGTAAGGCAAATACGACAGCCGCGTGCTTGAGCATGGAGTTCAGCCAAAAGAGGACCGCTCGGACGAAACGACCGTCATGGGCAGTCGCCTGTGCAGGGTTCGCCGGTTCCACAGTGAGCCTCAAGAACGCCTCCGCGGCTGTCAAAGGCAACCCGGCAGCACGACAGCAGGTCGTCTTTCAGACGACTACGGGCGCGTTGGACGCGGGACTTGGCTCCGGACACGGAGAGGCCCAGACGCTCGCCCATCTCAGCCTGGGTCAACCCCTGGAACTCCGTCATTTCAACGGCCATCCGCCAGTCTTCAGGGAGATCCTCCAGGAACGGAAGCAGGCAGTTCGAGAGCGCAGCGTAGGCTGACATGTCCAAGGATTCTCCAGACAGGTCCGTTTCGTCGTTCAGCGGTACCGTCCGATCGGGTTTGGACCGCCGCCAATAATCCGTAACCGCATTGCGCGCAATGGCATACAGCCACGGGAGTATCCGGTCCTCGGATTTAAGGGTATCCTGGCGCTGCCAGACGCGCACGAGGATGTCCTGAACGACATCCTCGGCGTCGTCAGACGTGCGTACGCGGCTCTGGACGTAGTCCAGGAGCCGCGTACGCAGCGCGTCGAGTTGGTTGCTGCTCAGCAGCATCCGCCGCCACCGCAGGTGCAATTTCCGTCAGAGCAGGTACAGTTGCTGCAGGTACATTTCGTGCAAGTACAGTTCATGATGATCACCATGTGTTCCGGTTAACGCAGGACCCGAGTGGACCCGCTTCACCTGTACAGACGCACGTTTCCCGAAAAGGACGCAGGATCAGGTATTCATGGGGATGCCGTAGGCCACGCGGGTGGCTTCCATGATGGCTTCCGAAAGCGTCGGATGCGGATGGATGGAATCCATGATCTCGTGGGCGGTCGTTTCCAGCGTGCGGGCCACGACCACTTCGGCAATCAGTTCGGTCGCATCGTATCCAATGATGTGGCAGCCCAGGAATTCGCCGTATTTCGCATCGAAAATGACCTTGACGAATCCTTCGCTGTGACCCATGGCCACGGACTTGCCGTTGATGGAGAACGGGAATTTGCCCACCTTGAGGTCGTATCCGGCCTCTTTTGCTTTCTCTTCGGTGTAGCCGACGCTGGCAATCTGCGGCTGGCAGTAGGTACAACCGGGAATGTTGGACTTGTCGAGGGCATGCACGTCCTTGCCGGCAATCTTCTCGACGCAGATGACGCCTTCGTGGGAGGCCTTGTGGGCCAGCCACGGGGGTCCGGCAACGTCGCCGATGGCATAGATGTTGTCGACGCTCGTGCGGCCGAATTCGTCAATGACAATGGCACCGCGCTCGGTTTTCACGCCCACCTTTTCCAGGCCGAGGTTTTCGATGTTGCCGGCCACGCCGACCGCCGATAGGACCTGGTCGCATTCAATGACTTCCTCGCCCTTCTTGGTCTTGACCGTGGCCTTCAGGGTCTTGCCCTTGGTATCGACTTTCTCGACCGACGCGCCTGTCAGGACATTGATGCCCATCTTCTTGAATGCCTTCGCGAGTTCACGCGAGACGTCCTTGTCTTCGACCGGGACGATGCGGTCCATGAGCTCGACGATCGTGACTTCCGTACCCATGTTGTGGTAGAAGTAGGCGAACTCGACCCCGATGGCTCCGGCGCCGACAATGACCAGACGCTTGGGCTGCTCTTTCTGGAGCATGGCCTCGGTGGACGAAATGATCTTCTTGCCGTCAATGGGCAGGGAGGGCAGTTCGCGGGGGCGGGCACCGGTGGCAATGATGATGTGCTTCGCCTTGAGGGTGGCCTTGTCGCCCTGTTTGTTGCCGTCCATGTCGGTGGAGGGCTCGACCTGGATGGTATCCTTGGCGGTCAGTGTGGCGAATCCATAATGCACGTCGATCTTGTTCTTCTTCATGAGGAACTCGACGCCCTTGTTCATCTGGTTCGCGACGCCGCGGCTGCGGTCAATGACCTTGGCGAAGTCCGCGGTGACCGACCCTTCGATGTTCAGCCCGTAGTCGGCCGCGTGACGGGTGTACTCCATGATTTCGGCGCTCTTGAGCAGCGCTTTCGTCGGAATGCAGCCGATGTTGAGGCACACGCCACCCAACTTGTTCTTTTCGACGATGGCCGTCTTGAGGCCGAGTTGTGTGGAGCGGATGGCGGTCTCGTAGCCTCCGGGGCCCGAACCGATGACGACGACGTCGTAGGATGCTGCAGCCATGACCTGGGGATTGAAATGATGGAACGTAACAGTCCCGAATGATACGGCATGCAGCCTTCACGGTGCCCCGCCGTCCGGTTCAAATGCGGTGAAAACCGGCTACCGCGACTCCATGTCCGTCATCTTGTCGACCCGCTTGGCATGACGGCCGCCCTCGAACGACGTCTCCAGGAAAACACGCAGGATGCCCTTGATGACTTCAATGCCCAACGTTCGACTGCCCAGCGTGAGGACGTTGGCATTGTTGTGGGCCCGTGCGTTCCAGGCCGTGAATTCATTGTATGCGCAGGCGGCGCGGACGCCCGGGACCTTGTTGCATACCATGCTGGAGCCGATGCCGGCGCCATCAATCATGATGCCGTACGCCGCTTTTCCGGTGGCGACCAGGCGGGCTACACCATAGGCAAAGTCCGGGTAGTCACACGATGCGGGCGAGTCCGTCCCGATGTCAATCACATGCCAGCCGTCCTTGCGGAGCTGTTCGGCGAGCGTCTGCTTGAGTTCGAATCCACCGTGATCGGCGCCGATGGCCAGGGTCCGTGGGGGTGGGGCGTGGTGCGGAGGGGACGCCGAGCCCGGTTCAGGTGGCACACCCCGGACCAGTTCAATTCCTGCCGCGCGGGCGGTGTCCGCAGCGAGGGGAGTCACGAGCGCCCGTGGTGGAACGATCAATTGTCGCTGCCCGGCCCGGACAGCCGTGCGTACGTGGTCTTCGGTTATGACGGGTTTTCCTGGCATCGGGGCAAGCTACAACTTTATCGCGGAGCCAACCATCGCGCGGGATCGACCGGCACGGCATTCTCGAAAATACTGAAGAATACGGCATTACCCCGGGGTTCGTTGGTCGTGCCGCCGCGCCCGATGACATCGCCCGGTTCGATCATCGCCCCGGCCTGCGTGTAGATGAGCGAGAAATTGCCGTAAACAGTGTGGTAATCCCCATGTTCGACAATGATGTACGACCCGATATCCGGCATGACATCCACCGTGGACACCCGACCGGCCGCCACGGCCCGGATTTCCGCCGAGGGACCCGTGGCAATCAGGATGCCTGGATTCGGCGTGCGTGTTCCGTAAACGGGATTCGTGACTTCCCCGAACGGCTCCTGGACACTTCCGGTGGCCGGCCACGGCATACGACCCTGGGCCGAACGGAAGGAGGCACCGAGCGCTGAAAGTGTGGCCGCATCCAGGGATCCGGCACGGGGAAAGCCCCCAGCGACCGCACCGGGCTCTGCGGGCACGGGCCGGGCACTCGCAATGAGTGCGGCAATCCGGTCACTCAGCTCCCGCGCCATGGTCCGCTTGTTTTCCAGTTCCTGGGACAGGTCGACGCGGAGCGAACGCAGACGACGGACCTCCGTCTCCCGATCGGTTTTCAGATTGGCCAGCCGTTCCTGCTCGCGATCGGCCTGGGTAAGCAGGATCTGCATGTCGACCAGTCGCGCCGACAGCGCCTCCCGGGCTTCATTCAGTTGCTGGTTCGCATCGTTCAGCGCATTCAGGCGCCCCCTCCGTTCGTTCGAGAAGCGCCGCAGGTACCCGATCCGGATGAGCATCTGGTTGATGGACTCGGCCGCCAGGATGAGCGCCACGTCGTGTTGCCGCCCGTATTTGTAGGCGTGCGTCGCGCGCGCCGTATAGTCCCGTTTGAGTTCGGCCAGATCGGCTTCCTGGGATGCGACGAGGGATGCCAACGAGTCTTCCTCGGCCCGCATTTCGGAAATCCGCTTCGCATAGACGTCCACGAGCTCCTCGCGCATGGCGATCTGACGGTTGAGGTCGGCCAACTGGCGGGCTGACGCCTGCTCCTCCTGCTCGGTGGATTGGAGTCGGAGTTCATCGTCTGCGATCTGCTGGCGCAACTGCTGGAGGCGCGCCTCGGTCTCCCTGACGGCCGTTTCCTGCGCGAACGCGTGAGGAACTGCCAGTCCCGAGAGTCCAGCCGCGACCAGGAATACCGCAATCCGGCAGAGGGGATATGTCCGCATGGCCTTCATTCGATCACGTAGCGCTTCACATCCGACGCAAGGCCCAGATCGAAGGCAAGTTGGCCCGGCGATGTATCGAGGCGGCTCAATGCCATGACGAGTCGGGTTTTCTGAATGGGATGCGATACGCTGACACGCCGGGGCACGCGTATGCCGTCCATGTCGTCGAACGATGCGTACCAGCGTTGTTCACGGATGGCACCGTCCGGGTTCCTGAACTCCACGAAGACGACGCGCCATTCCACGGGATCGATGAGCCAACGGTCTCCGGTGTCGGGTGCACGCAATTCATACAGCAGACTGTCCGTCCGGACCTGCCAATCAAGCCGTGGATCCGGATGGATGAAGCCCGTTGCAAGGGTCACCAGATCCGTACCTGCCACCGCAACCGGCAGGACGGCCGAAATGTTATCCGGTGTCCCGGCGACCAGGGTGCCTTCCGTTCGGTCGTAGACGAACGCGGAATCCCGGGTGACCAGGACGCGCGCGCCTTCAATGCCCAGCGGAAACCGGATGCGGACGAGCATGGAGTCGTCCCGCCTGTAGGCAATGCGGGCAGAAAAACGTCCGGATTCTTCCGGAGACGCCACGCTTACTTCGGCGACCGCTGAAAGCTCGTCCAGGTCGGATGGAGCCATTGGGAGGTGGCGCAGGATATCCCGGGCCGTATGGTTCGGCCAACCGGCCACGTCCGCGTTCGACACGACCACGGGCCCCGAAGCGCAGGCCGCAAGCAGCACGGCCGGCAACAGCACAGCCAGTACGCACCTC
This sequence comes from Rhodothermales bacterium, assembly GCA_040221055.1. Lineage (NCBI taxonomy): Bacteria > Pseudomonadati > Rhodothermota > Rhodothermia > Rhodothermales > Rhodothermales bacterium. The sequence continues at coordinate 109,500 of JAVJVN010000019.1, forward strand.
ATTGTGGACTGTCCAAGGCCGTCAGAAGGCGTCGCAGGGGGGCGGTCCAGGGGTCGGACTCGCGGGAACGTTCAAGCGCGGAACGGGCCATGGCTACGGCCTCGGCGGTGCGTCCGTCGGCCGCCAGTGCCTCGGCCGTAGGAAGGACGAGGGGCCCGTAATTGGGGTACAGCACCAGGCCGTCCGTCCCCAATGCGGCCGCACGTTTCCATTCGGACAGGGTGTTCAGCGCCGTTACGCCCTCCACCCACAGGTCCAGCTGCCGGGGATCCTTTTCCACCAGCTCTTCAATGGTCCGGGCGGCCTCTTCCAGTCGTCCGGCATCCAGCAGCGTTCTGGCACGGACATCCAGGGGCACGGTTTCAGAGGGCGCGGCGGCACCCGTCACATCCGCGGCCCTGATTTCCGCGCGAAGCGCAGGATCGGCAATCCGGTCGACGACGGCGGCCAGATTTTCCTGTGCCTTGGCGTCGGGCAGCAGGTCCAGCCAGATTCGAGCGGCCGCCTGAAGGTCATTGTTGCGGGCATGGGCCTCGGCAAGGCGTTGGTCCACGTTCCGGTAGGCGGCGACCTCCTGCAGAAGCGAAATGAGGCGGGGCAGCTCGCCGGCACGCTCCAGTGCATCGGCCCGCAGCGTCACCAGGTCGGGATGGGCTCCGAACTGCGCAGCGAGCGACGCATCCATGGCCACGGCGTCCGGAATGCGGTCAAGTTGCAGGTACAGCGACAGCAGGCGCGTAGCAGCCTGGAGGTCCGTGGGGTGGGCATCGACCATGCCTTGAAGCACGTGGAGCGCATCGTCCATACGCCCGGAACCGAGCAAAACGTTGGCATGCACGTGCAGGACTTCAACCCGGTCCGGGGCCAGGCTGGCCGCAGCCGAACTGTAGAACAGCGCCGATTCAGGATCGCCGGACGCGTACTGGGCCTCACTCATGGCCACCAGCAGGGCGGGCTCCTCGGGCGCGGCGCGGATGGCCTCCATGAAGACGGCTATAGCGGCGTCCCAGTTGGCGGTGCGCATGTGCGTCAGGCCGCGGACAAGGGCTTGTTCCGAAGCGGAGCCACCCGACTGCGCCATTGCCGACGGGGCCAGGAGGGCCAGAAGTAAGAGGATTCGGAACATGCCTTCGAATAACGGCAGCCACTTTGGCAGGTTTCGTATACTTCAAGTCCACCAATCCACGGCCTCATGGGACAACACGACGTCTCCCAGCATTTTGACCCGGCGACCATCCGGCGTTTTACCCGGCAACTCATGAATGACGTGCGTGCCATGGAGTTCATGCTGACCGAAGGTATGTTCGAAAGTGGCGTGCACCGGATAGGAGCCGAGCAGGAACTGTTCCTGATTGATCACAGGCATCACCCGGCGCCACTCGCCGAGGAAGTTCTGGCGCTGTCGGAGAATCACCGACTGGTCAACGAGCTGACGCGCTTCAATCTGGAAATCAATCTGGACCCCCACGATTTCAAGGGCACGTGCCTTTCCGACGTCGAGCGGGATTTGAATGAGATGCTGGCCTATACGCGCACGTTGACCTCCCAGGTGGGGGCGGACATCGCGTTGGCGGGCATTTTGCCGACCATCCATGCGTGGGATCTGCGCATTGAAAACATGGCGCCGAAGCCCCGGTATTTTGCGCTGAACGATACGATCATGGCGTTGAAGGGGGGGCGGGCGCAGTATCACATCCGGGGCACGGACGAACTGTTCTTCCAGCATGACAACATCATGATGGAGGGGTGCAACACCAGTTTCCAGATCCACTTCCAGGTGTCGCCTGAGGATTTCGCCCACTACTACAATATTGCCCAGCTGGTATCGGCACCCTCCCTGGCGGCTGCCACGAACTCACCGGTGCTGTTCGGGAAGCGACTGTGGCGGGAAACCCGGATTGCGCTCTTCCAGCAGGCCGTCGACACGCGCAGCAGCAACATGTATCTGCGGGAAATGAGCCCGCGCGTGCACTTCGGTTCGGAATGGGTGAACGAGTCGGTGCTGGAGATATTCCAGGAGGACATTGCCCGCTTCCGGATAATCATGACCAGTGACTACGAGAATCCCTTCGATGTGCTCAAGGCGGGTAAAATCCCGAAGCTGCAGGCCCTGCAATTGCACAACGGAACGGTCTACCGGTGGAACCGGGCCTGTTACGGGATCAGTAACGGCAAGCCCCACGTCCGCATTGAGAACCGCCTCATCCCTTCCGGACCCACGCCCGTGGATGAAGTGGCCAATGCCGCGTTCTGGCTTGGACTGATCAAGGGGATTGCCCGCCAGCACGACGACATCCGGCCCTTGTTGGACTTCGACGATGCCAAGAGCAATTTCATTGCGGCTGCGAGGCAGGGGCTGGCATCGGAAATCAACTGGATTGACGGTCGCCGATGGCCCGTCGTGGATCTTATCCGGGAGCGCCTGATCGAGGTGGCGCGGGACGGGTTGGAACACTCCGGCATCAGTACGGCCGACATCGACAAGTACATCGGCATCATTTCGGAGCGGGTCTCAGCCCGGATGACGGGATCGCAGTGGCAGCTGCTGTCCCTGGCCAAGATGAAACGGGAAGGCAGTACACGTGCTGAACGGCTGGACGCCCTGGTCGCCGCCATGGTGGAGCATCAGAAGACCGGTGAACCGGGTCATACCTGGGCATTGGCGGATTTGAACCGTCAACCACTGAAAGGCATCCGGGGCACGCGGGTGGAGCACTTCATGACCACCGATCTGTTCACGGTGCGGCAGGATGAACTCATCGATTTCGTGGCCGTCCTCATGAACTGGCGACACATCCGGCACGTGCTGGTCGAGGACCGGCAGCACCGGCTTGTGGGCCTGGTAACGAACCGGGCGCTGCTGCGCGCCCTGGCCGAATACAAGGCCGCGGGCAACACGGATGACATTCCCGTGTCGGAGATCATGGTGAAGGAACCCATCCACGTGGGGCCCGAAACGCCCACCATCGACGCCATCCGCCTCATGCGGGAAAGCGGGGTGGGGGCGTTGCCTGTCGTCCACATCGGCGAACTGGTCGGCATCATCACCGAGACCGACTTCAATCGCCTGGCGGCGCGGTTCTTCGACGAGGAAGCGGCGCCAGACGTCAGTTGAGGCGGAAGCGGACCGGCAGTGTCATGTACACGCGAACCGGACGGCTGCGCTGCATGGCTGGTTCGAACCGGAGCTGCATGACACCCTCGATGGCCGCATCGTCCAGGACCTTGTGGACGCCGCGTGCAATGGTCGGGTCGGACGGTGTGCCGTCCGCATTCACGACGATCTGTACCACGACGGTGCCTTCCAGGCCGGACTTGCGGGCGAGTGCGGGATACTCGACCAACTCATACAGTTTCTGCAGTCCGCCAATGATTTCCGGTGCCTGCTCGACGACCGTGAAGATCTCATTTTCATCTTCTTCCACTTCTGCTGGTCCCGGCGGGAGGGGTGGAGGCAGGTCGGACGGCGCATCCATGTCCAGGAAGGCATCCAGATCCAATTCCTCTTCGTCGAGGTCAATGTCGTCGGGGACTTCCACCGGCACCGGAGGGCGAGGCGGCGGCGGAGGCTTCGGGACCTGCTGGGTCTGCAGGATTTCCTCCATCTGGACCACTTCCTGGTCGGGCGCATTGTCGAACGTGACCGCATCGGCCGTGAAGTCCAGGCGGAAGGCCACCAGCATGAGACCGATGGACAGAACGACACCGGCCTGGCCGGTCGTGAGGTACTCGTTGCGGCGGGCCCGGTAGCTGCTGCCGCGCTCCGCGAACCGCGCTTCGAGGGTTTCTTTCGGGATGGCCCCGTCGGTCAACGGGGTCTTCGGAAGACGGCCGAAGGAACGGCCATAAGCAGGGAGGAATTTTCCGATCAGGAAGGGGTGACGCATGAAGATGCCGAAGGGATGACGGTTGGGTTTCGTCCGCACTACGACCCGTTCGAGCCGATTGTTGGGGCAGGTTTCGCGAAGAGTGGAGCCTTCACATATTCTTGCGCCCGGGTGCACACGTTCTTTGCCGAACGAGTCATATTCGCGTAACACGATCGTACGCAGCGGCATCCGGCTGCGCGCGCTGGGTTCAGCGCATGCCCAGAGGTTCGTCCGCCTCGGCCTTCAGGGCGTCTTTTTCTTCCTTGCTCAAATCCTGCCAGTGCCTGTCCTCGAGCGCGGCATGGAGTGCGTGGAGAAGCAGGAGATTGGCTTCGGGATGACGCTGTCGGACAATTTTCCACGCCAGGACCGCACCGAGCTTCCTGAGATCGCCCACGGTCACGATATCCACATTCCGAAGCCATTCTGCGGATGCGGGACCGAGGTTCCGGAGAGCCGTGACCGGTTCATGATCACCAGGCAATGACATATGCGGCATGCGACACGTAGATTGAAGGAAATTCAGATACCCGCTTGGATCATGCGTTCTTTGTTCTGTTCCCTTGCCCTGCTCTTTACTCTCGGCTCCGCGGCCAGACCCGCCACTGCCCAGGCCACCCTTCCGCCCGACGACAACGTCGAAAGGATCATTGAAGCCGCCATGGCGGACAGTGCCGCGTGGGACCGCCTGGCCTATCTGACCGATACATTCGGTCCTCGATTCTCTGGCTCCGCCAACTTGGAGCGGGCCATTGAATGGATTCAGGAGGAAATGAAGCGGGACGGACTTGAGAACGTCCGCGGAGAACCCGTCATGGTCCCGAACTGGGTCCGTGGCGACGAGAAGCTGGTCATCCTTGAACCCCACGAACGCGAATTGGGCGTGCTGGGGCTCGGCGGTTCCATTGGCACGGGTCCTGGTGGCGTGACCGGCGAGGTACTCGTAGTGAACTCCTTCGATGAACTCGCTGCGGCACCGGAGCGGGCGGTCGGGAAGATCGTGCTCTGGAACGTGGCCTTCACCTCCTATGGCGCGACCGTCGCGTACCGATCCCAAGGCGCCATCCGCGCGGCTGCGGCGGGCGCCATCGCCAGCCTGGTCCGGTCTGTCGGTCCGTTTTCCATGTATACCCCGCATACGGGCAACTCGGCCTACGATGAAAACATTCCCCGCATTCCGCACGCGGCCATCACGGTGGAAGATGCCATGATGATGCAGCGCATGCAGGACCGGGGGCAGACCATCCGGGTGCGCCTGGAGATGGATGCCCAGTGGCTGCCCGATGCGCTCTCGCACAACGTGGTGGGAGAAATCACGGGATCCGAGTTTCCGGACGAAATCATCGTGATGGGCGGCCACATCGATTCCTGGGATGTCGGTACGGGGGCCATGGATGATGCCGGGGGATGCGTCGTGGCCTGGGAGGCCCTGCGCATCATGAAAGATCTGGGCCTGCGCCCGAAGCGTACCATCCGGGTAGTCATGTGGACCAATGAAGAGAACGGGCTGAGGGGCGGCAATGCCTATCGGGATGCTCATGAAGCTGAACTCGACAACCATGTGCTGGCCATGGAATCGGATGCCGGCGTGTTCAAGCCCATCGGGTTCGGGTTCACAGGCAGCAATCGGGCCTTTGACCTCATCCAGGCCATCGGGAAACGACTGGAGCCCCTCGGTTCTGGTACCATCACCCGGGGCGGAGGCGGAGCCGACATCGGCCCCATCATGCAGCGCGGCGTCCCGGGGATGGGGCTGAACGTGGACGGCTCGAAATACTTCTGGTACCATCACACGAACGCCGACTACGTAGACAAACTGGACCCCCACGACGTGGCCCTGTCCACGGCGACCATGGCCGTCATGGCCTGGTCGGTGGCCAACATGGACGAGAGGCTGCCCCGCTGAGCACGGTGCCGAATGCCCATATCGTTGGTTGGGGCACGGCCGTCCCGGCGCACAGGTATGCCCAGGAAGACATCGGTGCCATCCTCGGGCGCGATCTGGAGCCCGGGTCCCGCAATGCGCGGTTCCTGGATCTGATTTACCGCCAATCGGGGATTTCCTGGCGGCACAGCGTGATTCCGGACTGGCGGACCGGCAAGGCCGACGGTGTTTTCTTCAAGGGTGAAGAAGGCCGGTGGCTGTCCCCTTCGACGGGTGAACGGAATGCCATCTACGAGCGGGAGGCGCCCGGGCTGTTCGAGCAAGCCGCACGTCAGGCCATGGACGGGATCCCACCGGAATCGGTGACCCATGTCATCACGGTATCCTGCACGGGCTTTTTTGCCCCGGGCCCGGACTTCGTACTGGCGCAGCGTCTGGGTTTGCGGCCGGGCGTGGAGCGGTATCATCTGGGATTCATGGGATGCTATGCGGCGTTGCCTGCACTGAAGATGGCGCGGCAATTCGTTCTGGCACAGGAGGATGCGGTCGTGCTCGTGGTATGCGCCGAGCTGTGCACGCTGCACCTCCAGTCCGCCGGTTCCTTGGACAGCATGATTGCTGCCAGCGTGTTCGCGGATGGGGCGGCGGCGACGGTCGTCGCCGCCGCCCCCAGGGAAGGGTCGTACCGGCTGGACGGTTTCGCCAGTTTCGTGGCCCCGGACAGCGAAGCCGACATGGCCTGGCGGATAGGGGATCGCGGATTCGACATGATCCTGTCCACGTACGTCCCGGATATCCTGAAGGCCAACATCCGGGGGATTGTGGAGAGTCTGGGGTTGGCTGCCGGTGGCGGGAATGAGCAGGGATTGGTGGAAGTGGATACCTGGGCGGTGCATCCCGGTGGACGGGCCATCCTGGACAAGGTCACGGAAGGGCTGGGGTTGGAGCAGGGGCCCGCACATGGACCGGATGCAGGAACCGAAGATCCGCTGGCGCCCTCGCGGCAGGTATTGGACCGGTATGGCAACATGAGCTCGCCGACCATCCTGTTCGTGCTGGAGGCACTCCGGGCGCAACCCCCGAAAGGTCCGTCGGACCGGGTCTGTGCCATGGCGTTCGGACCCGGCCTGACGGTCGAAACCATGCTCTTGACGCGAACGTGATGCGCCGGCGCGATACCACGCTGACCGAGTTCATGGACCAACCGGATTGCGATCCGGACCGACTGGTCGCCACATTCCGGTCCTTTGGATCGGTCAATCGCCTGCTTTCGGGCTGGAACCGGGTCTACCGACGCGAAATCCGCCCCATACTGCGAAGCATGCCTGCCGGAGGGCCCGTGACGCTGCTTGACGTGGGTTGTGGGGGCGGAGATGTGCTTCACGCACTGGTCTTCCGCGCACGGCGGGAAGGCTACGATGTGCAAGGCACCGGCGTCGACCCGGACCCGAGGGCCATCGCATTTGCCCGGGACCGGGGCCTGGAAGGCATCCGTTTCGTGGAAGGGCGCCTGGAAGACACGGACCTGGAAGCCGATATCGTAATTTCGAACCACGTCCTGCATCATCTTTCCGATCCGGAAGTGGCTGGGTTGCTTGTGCTTTCGCGGGAGCGGGCGCGCAGCGCGGTCATCCACAACGATATTGCCCGCAGCCGGACCGCGTTGGTGCTGTTCCAACTGCTCCGACCCTTTTATCCAGGCAGTTTCATCTGCGCGGACGGCACACGGTCCATCCGGCGCTCGTTCCGCCCTGCGGAATTGAAGGAGCTGGCCAGGCAGGCGGTGAAGGCGTCGAAGGCGGACGGAGGGTGGCGGCTCTTGCGCGCCGGACCATTCCGCACCGGTCTGGTCTGGACGGCCCGATCTGAGGCAGCCCAGTGAGTGGCCCGTCGGTTGGCATCGTCGGGGCGGGTCCGGTTGGCATGTATCTGGCCTTGCGCCTTGTCCGGTCGGGCTTCGATGTGCGTGTCTACGACGGCCGGCGCGAGGTCCGTCCCCACAGCCGGTCCATCGGCATCCATCCACCGGCTGTCGCCCTGCTGCGTGACCTGGGTCTGGGGCCCCGGCTGCTGGAACGGGCGTGTGTGGTGACCGCTGGCCAGGGGTGGTGGAACGGTCGGCCCGTGGGCCGCGTGGCGCTGGATGGGCTCGGCAGTCCCTTGCTGACGCTGCCGCAGCATGAGACGGAGCAGGCCCTCCAGGATCTGCTCCAACAGGAGGCGCCGGGCGTACTGCGTCTGGGGGAGAAGATGTCGGAGTCGGATGTTGAGGCGCTGGCGTCGGATTCGGGAGTCGTCGTGGGGTGCGACGGCAGGAATTCCGTCGTGCGAAAGTGGGCTGGATGTGCCTGGGAGGGTGGTTCGTATAGTCTGTCGTACGTCATGGGCGATGCCCCGGATACGACGCCCTTCGGTACCGAGGCGGTCATCATGCTCGGACGGAAGGGGCTCGTGGAGTGCTTTCCGCTGCCGGGAGGTGCGCGGCGATGGGTGGTCCGGCTCATGGCCCGCCCCGATATGGATGCCACGCTGCGTTCGGTGCTGAGCTCGGCGGTGGCGGACAGGACGCCCTTCAGGATCCATCCGGCGGCGTTCACCATGACATCGGCCTTCGGCGTTGAACGCTTCGAGAGCCGGCCCATGACCCGAGGTAAGGCGTTCCTGCTGGGGGATGCGGCGCACATCCTGAGCCCCATTGGCGGCCAGGGCATGAACCTGGGCTGGTTGGATGCCGAGGCGCTGCACCGTGCACTGATAAGGTTGCGGGCGGGGAGCGTCGGGGCCGGGAAAATCGCAAACCAATTCGCCGGGGAGCGCCGACGCGTTTTCCGGGCGGCCGCGCGCCGGGCCGAATTCAACATGTGGATGGGGGCGGCGTGCGGGCCCGGCGGCGCGGCCGCCCGGCGTTCGCTCATGGCCGTCGCCTTGGCACCGCGCATCCGTGATGCCTTCTTGCGCCGATTCACCATGGAAGGGTTGTCTGCCTAAAGACATGCGGAAATGGGCCGATACCCCGCAAAAGGAGACAAACCCCGCCCATGAATCGCATGCGCATCTTTTACAGCCTGCTATTTGCCGTCATCACCTTGGCCACGCCGGCCCTTGCTCAGACGGTTACGCCGACCGCCGGGGAAGGCATCTGGTCTGTCCTGCGCCGAAGCGGAATTACGCCCACGCCGGAATCTGTTGCCGAATTCAAATCCTTGAATGCGGATGCGTTGCGTGGCGGTTCGACGCTGCATGCCGGACGCGCCTATCGTCTTCCCGAATCGGAAGACGTCCAAACAGAACCGCTGTTCGGACCGTCTTATGAGCGGGTGGACCGGATAAGCGATGTCCTGGAGGACCATGTCTACTATCTGGTATCCGGCCACGGAGGCCCCGATCCGGGCGCCATCGGACGCTATAACGGAACGCGGATCTACGAAGACGAGATTGCCTACGATACCATGCTGCGCACCGCACGCGAGCTCATGCGTCACGGGGCCACGGTGGAAATCATCATCCAGGACCCCGACGATGGCATCCGCGACGTGGAAATCCTGTCCGGGGACACCGATGAGCGGCATGCCGATGGCACGCTCATTCCGGCCAACCCGGTCAAGAAATTGCGTCAGCGGACCGAACTCATAAACACGCTGGCCAGGAAACATGCCCGCACGGCGAAGGTCCAGCGGGTGCTCTCCCTCCATGTGGATGCCACGGGCCTCAAGAATGAACCGCAGATTGATGTCCACTTCGTGCACGCCACGCCCGCGGGATACCGCATTGGGCGCACCCTGTCGAATACGATCAAGGCCAACTACGACGAGCATCAGCCCGGTCGGGGATACCGGCAGCGGATTGAGCGCCGGAACCTGTATATCCTGCAGAACACCATTCCTCCAGCGGTTCTGGTCGAGCTCGGAAACATCCGCCATCGGGGCGATCAATACCGCCTGATGAAGCCGGCCAACCGACAGGCACTGGCCGAGTGGCTGACGCAGGGCGTTCTTGCCGAAGCGGGTGCCGTGAAGTCCTGACGCGTGCATTTTTTCGTACGCTGCAAGAGCAACCTCCTGCGGGTCCAATCGTAGTGCGGGGCATCACCCCAAAACGATTGAAACCATGGCCCGTACCAGCACGCCCGTTCTACTCTTCTTGCTTGCTTTCATCGCACTCCCGGCAGCGGGTCAGTCCGCATTCCGTGGCGAAGGCGGTGTGTCGTTCATGATCGGTGTTCCCCAGGGTGACTTCGGGGACCAGGTTGACAACCTCGGATTCGGTGGATCGCTGTATGGGGCGTTCGGTCCGGCATCGTCCCCCATCCTCGTCGGAGCCGATCTGGGTTTCCTGATCTATGGCCATGAGCGGCGCAGCGAACCCTTCTCCACGACCATTCCGGACGTGACGGTCGACGTGACGACCTCGAACAACCTGGTTTCCGGGCATCTTTTTGCCCGTCTGCAGCCGGCCGAGGGCCCCTTCCGTCCGTATCTGGATGCGCTCTTCGGATTCAAGTACCTGTTCACGGAGACGAGCATCCAATCCGAAGGATTCAACGATGGGAACGGCAACGTGGCCAGTTCAACCAACTTTGATGACACGGCCGTCAGCTACGGATTCGGCGGTGGCGTACAGATCCAGGTCTATGACGGAGCGAACAATCCGGACGCACCCTCGGCGGTCTATATCGAACTCGGAGGTCGATACCTGCTGGGCGGAGAGGCCGACTATCTGAAGGAGGGATCCATCCGGCGTGAGAATGGCCGCGTTGCCTTTGACGTGACCCGTTCCCGGACCGATTTGATGACGGTCAATCTGGGCGTCGGGATCCGGTTCTGATCCGGCCCACATCATCTCCGGTCGCGCCTTTCTTCAGGTCGCTGAAAACGCCTTCTTTGAGGTCCCGATCTATTTGCTCGGACACCCATTCCTGTTCGAGGAAGGCCATCATTTCGACGCCGTACGTGTCCACGAAATAGGTGGCCAGTGCGCGCGTCTGGGGAATGGACGGGTCGACCTGGATGCCGGCATTCAACAGGAACGACTGGATCTTGAGCGAGAGGCTGTCTACAGGATGCATGCGATAACGGAAAGGATCGTGCTTTTCCCGGTTATCGGATGATCGTACTCCTATTTCAAGTTTGATCCGGCAATGACGGAATATCCTTTCACCGTCACCTCGTCACTGGTCCGGGTGCGCTCGCGGGTGCTCGGGTTCAGCGTCATTTTCCACTGGTACAAGGACGACAGCATGGGCTCTGCGCGCGACAGCAGTTCGGAGAATTTCCCGCTGTTCTCATAGGCGATGGCCTGCTCATGGCTGTCCCATACCGTGATGGACAGGCCTTCATGCTTTTCCTCCATGCCGATGAGGAAAGCGGCACGGCATCCGTCCACCTTCAGCAGCTCGGGGACGAGTTCATCGTTGTACAACGCACTCAGTGCATCGAATTTGCCAGGGAGAACCTTGGAATGCAGGATGCGGATATACGTATTGTCCGTCAACTCCGGCAAGACCTCTTCCTCGGGCGTCCCTGCGACGACAGGCATGGCCTGAACCACAGGCTCCTCGCGTACGGGGCGGTACTCCAGCGTATTGTCGGCCGAGAGCTGGATTTTCCATTCCGTGGAAACCGCCTCGAACGGCTCGTTTTCGGAAAGCAGACTCACGTATTCCGGGGATGACTCCCAGGCGTGTGCCTTCTCGGCCGACTCCCAGAGCGTGAACGACATGAAGTCGCCCACGACATCCGTGTTGTGGATGAGGGTCGCGAACCGGCAACCGTCTATGGCGCGCAGCGTGGGGCCAATGCGGTGCTCATAGAACCGGACAAAGGCCGCGGCCGATTCCGGCTTGATGGTCAGGTCGACGAATCGCATGAACATGGGCGAACCTCACGTCAGTTGAATGATTTCGCCGCTTCTTCCACTGAGTCGTAGTTGTCGAAAACCGGGCCCAGCAGTCGGGTCAGCAGGAAGAGGTTCTTGATCCGGTCCTTCATGCCGGCCAGCTTCACATCGCCCCCGGCCTTCTTCATGGTTGTGAGCGCTCCGATAAGCGTTCCGATCCCGGATGAATCCATGAAATCGGCCTTGGAAAGATCAATGATGACGCGGGTCTTTCCGGCATCCTTGAAGTCTTCCAGCTTCTCCTTGAAGTCGGGGCCTTCTATGCTTCCGAGGAACTTGCCTGAGATGGAGACAACGACGGCCTCGTATTTTTCGCTTGTACTGAACGGCATGATGAACAGGTTGAATTGGATCGGTAAGGGAAACGGACACTACCCCACGCTGACAAAATAGTCAACAGCGGCGAACCACAAGCATGGTAATGTCATCATTTTGGGGAGCGGATCCGGCGTGGGCCCGCACGGCTTTGCGGACACGCTGTACAACATCGACGGCCGGCGCGGACTGAAGCTCCGCCAGCAACGCCTCCAGGCGTTCTTCCTCGAACTGGTCGTGGGCCTCGTTCATGGCCTCCGTCACGCCGTCCGAGTAGATGAAGAGGGTATCGCCTTCATCCAGCGTCAATGTGGATTCTGTGTACTTCTGGGTCTTCAGGAAACCCACTACCAGACCGCCCAGGTCGAGTTTTTCAATGCGACCGTCACGGCGCAGCACGTACGGCTTGTTGTGTCCAGCGTTCACATAGGTGACGACATGGGTTTCAGGATTCAATACCGCGTAGAAGAGCGTGACGAAGGAGCCGCGTTTGATGCTTTCGCTCAGGAGCTTGTTGGAGCGCTCAATGGTTCCGTGCGCGGTATCCATGACGAGCGCCTGCCCGCGCAGCGTGGCCTGTACGTTCGACATGAGGAGCGCAGCGGGCATGCCCTTGCCGGAAACGTCCCCTACACACACCGCCAGGCGACCATCCTCCATGGGGATGTAATCGAAATAGTCGCCCCCCACGCTCTGGGCCGGAATGGAGACACCCGCCAGGTCGTAACCCGGAATGTCCGGCGCGGCAGCCGGAAGCAATTTGTTCTGGATGTCGTAGGCCAGCGACAATTCCTGGTTCACGACGGCGAGCTTCCGCTCTTCCTCATAGAGGCGGGCCGTTTCCACAACCTGGGCGGATTGGCCGGCCAGGATGGAAAGCAGGCGTTGGTCTTCGCTTGTGAAGCCGTCCTGATGCTTCTTGTTGTACAGCGTCAGGATGCCGACCAGGCTGGAGTGGACCAACAGCGGCACGGACACCAGGGAGCGTACCGACTGGGTCCAGCGGACGCCTTTGAAACGCGTATCGCTCCCGGGATCGTTGACCACCAAGGGGCGGCGGTTCAGGTACATCCATCCCAGCAGGTTCTGATCGGGAGAGTAGGCCTCGCGATCGCCCGAACTGGCCATGGTGCGAACCAGGGTCTGCGTGGGATCCGATTGGTCCTTTCCAACGAGCGTGATGACCCCCTGCTCTGCGCCAACAGCCTTTATGGACCGGCGGATGATGGTCTGGATGATGTCGTCCGTGCTCCGGGAAGAGCTGATGGCAAGCGACAACTCATTCAGGATGGAGAGTTCTTCCACGGCACGTCGGAGCTGGACGTTTTCACGTTCCAGCGCGTTCAAGCGTGCGGTCAGGGCGTCTGACATGGGTGTGGGCGTGGGTGGTTCCGGACAATGTACGGCACGGGGATGGATCTGTGACGGCGCGCATGCGTTTCCGGACCGACTCACCACCAACCGCCCATGGGATCCCTTCGACGACTGAACCGCTATTACTGGACGTACAGGTACCTGTTCATCCCGGGGCTGTGCTTTGCGGTCATCTCGTCCATCTTCGCCCTGATCGTCCCCACGGTGGTCCGTCGGGCCATCGATGCCATTCCACAGTTCGTGGCCACATACGGCGGGGTTCAGGGGACGCCGGTTGAGGACCTTGTCTATTGGGACCTGTTCTTCACGTTGGCATTCATGGCCTTGGTCATCATCGGCCTGAGCATCCTGAGCGGCGCGTTCTCGTTTCTCATGCGACAGACCATCGTGGTCGCATCCCGTCACATCGAGTTCGACCTGCGCAACCGCCTGTTTGACCACCTCCAGAAATTGTCGTGGGATTTCTACCAGTCGCATCCCACGGGCGACCTCATTACGCGCTCCACGTCGGACATCGAGCAGGTCCGTCGTTACATCGGTCCGGCCGTCATGTATTCCACGCGAGCCGTGGTGACGATTGTGACGGCGCTCACCATCATGTTCATCATTTCACCGAAACTCACGTGGTATGCGCTCATCCCCATGCCCTTCCTCGCGGTTTCGGTGTTTTTCGTGATGCGCCTGGTCCACGAGCGTTCCGATGCGCTGCAGGCGCAGTATTCGGTCCTCACGTCCCGGGTGCAGGAGGCACTCTCTGGCATCCGCGTATTGAAAGCATACCGCCGTGAGGCGTCGGAAGCGGAGGCCTTCGATGCGGAAAGCAGCGCATACAGGACCCGGAGTCTGGACCTTGCGCTGGTGGAAGCCGCCTGGCGGCCGGTCTTCGTGCTGCTGGTCGGACTTTCGAGCATCATCGTCGTCTGGGTAGGGGGGCGGCTCGTCATGGACGGGACCATTACGCTGGGCAACATCGCTGAATACATGATTTACGTGGCGCTCATGACGTGGCCGGTAGCCTCCATGGGCTTTGTCATCACCATGATCCAGCGCGCCGCGGCGTCCATGGAGCGGCTGGCGGAGGTGTTCGATTCCATGCCATCGATTTCGGATCGGGACGGTGTTGTGGACGGCCCGATCTCCGGCGCCTTGGAACTCCGCAACGTCGGGTTCAAGTATCCCGATGCGGAGGAATGGGTTTTCCGGGACGTGTCGGTTTCGGTGCCGGCCGGTTCCACACTGGCCATCGTGGGCCGGACAGGGGCGGGAAAGACGACCCTCGTGGAATTGATTCCGCGCCTGCTCGATGCAACCGCCGGGCAGGTCCTTGTGGACGGGCGGGACGTCCGGGACATTCCCGTGCGGCGGCTCCGCGAATCCATCGGGTACGTACCCCAGGAGGTCTTCCTGTTTTCCGACACCATCCGCAACAACATCGCTTTCGGACACATGGAGGCCAATGAAGGGGCGGTGGAAGATGCGGCGCGGGAGGCCGACCTGCTGGAGAACGTCGCGGATTTCCCGCAGGGCTTCGAGACCTTCGTGGGCGAGCGCGGGATTACGCTTTCCGGCGGGCAGAAACAACGGACTTCCATTGCGCGGGCGCTCATTCGTCGCCCGGACATCCTGATTTTGGACGATGCGCTTTCGGCCGTGGATGTGAACACGGAACGGACCATCCTGGGGCATTTGCGTCAGCAATTCGGGCGACGCACCATCGTGATCGTAAGCCACCGGGTTTCCGCAGTCCAGGATGCCGACCGGATCATCGTATTGGATGAAGGACGCGTCGCCGAACAGGGGACCCACGCCTCCTTGCTGGCCGAAGATGGATTCTATGCAGCCCTGTACAGGAAACAACAATTGGAAGCGGAAGTGGAGGCCTACTCTTGAGCGCGGATGCCGAAAAAGGACTCGACGGGCGTCTGTTGCGACGGATTGTAACGTACCTGGCGCCGTACAAGTGGTGGGTTGGACTCGCGTTCATAACCGTGCTGGTATCGGCCTGGTTGGGGCCGCTCATCCCCAAGCTCGTCCAGGTGACGATTGACGATTATGTGGTTGTGGGCGATGCCGAGGGACTCACGCGCATGATTGCGTTGCTGGTGACGGTGCTGGCCGGGGAAGCCGTGCTGTCCTTTGTGAATGCCTACTTGACCCAGTGGATCGGCCAGCAGGCCATCTATGACCTGCGCAAGAAGATTTACCGGCACATCCAGCGGCAATCGCTCCGGTTCTTCGATTCGCAGCCCATTGGCCGTCTGATTACGCGGGTGACGAGTGATGTGGAATCGTTGAGTCAGGTGTTGTCGGCGGGCGTTGTCACCATACTGGGCGACCTGTTCCGGCTGT
The DNA here is from genome assembly GCA_040221055.1 of Rhodothermales bacterium. NCBI lineage: Bacteria > Pseudomonadati > Rhodothermota > Rhodothermia > Rhodothermales > Rhodothermales bacterium. The sequence goes on from JAVJVN010000019.1 coordinate 125,187, forward strand.
TTTTCATTGCCTGGTTCATGTTCTCGCTGGATTGGCGCCTGGCGCTCGTCACTATTTCCGTCATGCCCCTCATGTTGTGGGCCACGTTCTGGTTCAAGCGGAAGGTGCGGGATGCCTATCGCGATACGCGGAAGCAGGTGGCGCGGTTGAATTCCTTCATGCAGGAGCACGTATCGGGCATGCGGATTGTCCAACTCTTCAGCCGGGAATCGGAGGAAATGCGGCGCTTCGAAGAGGTCAACGACGATCATCGCCAGGCCCATATCAAAACCATCTTCTATTTCGCCCTGTTCTGGCCCGCCATCGACCTGGTTTCGTCGCTTGCACTCGGCCTGGTCATCTGGTACGGAGGGGTGGGGGCCATGCAGTCCACGGTCACCATTGGTGTCCTGATTGCGTTCATCCAGTACGCCCGGCAGTTCTTCGAGCCCATCCGCAACCTGTCCGACCAGTTCAATACGCTGCAGAGCGCCATGGCCGGTGCCGAGCGGATTTTCGACCTGCTCGACACCGACGCGTCCATTCCAGACACGGCCCCGGAAGGCGACGTCCGCCTGGAGGGCACCATCGAGTTCCGGAATGTGTGGTTCAGTTACGATCCGGCCATCGACGTGGCTGACGATGAGGCCGAATGGATCCTGCGGGATGTCAGTTTCCGGGTGGAGGCCGGCTCTTCCCTGGCCATCGTCGGGGCAACGGGCGCCGGGAAGACCACGATCATCAATCTCCTGCTGCGCTTCTACGACATCCAGCGGGGCGAAATCCTGGTCGATGGGAAGTCTTTGCGGGACATTCCTTTGGCCGCCCTCCGTGATCACGTCGGGCTCGTCCTGCAGGACGTTTTCATGTTCTCCGGGACCATACGGGACAATATTACCCTGAACAATCCGGACATCGCAGCCGACGATATGACGGCTGCAGCCCGCACCATCGGTGCCGATCGCTTCATAGACCGGAATTCGGACGGCTATGACCACGAGGTACGGGAGCGCGGAAGCGCGCTGTCGCATGGCCAGCGCCAGCTGCTCTCTTTTGTACGGGCGCTGGTCTATGACCCCCGCGTGCTGGTGCTCGACGAGGCCACGTCCAGCGTCGACACGGAAACGGAGGAACTCATTCAGCAGGCACTGGCCCGCCTCATGAAGGGCCGCACGACGATCGCCATTGCCCATCGCCTGTCCACCATTCAACACGCCGATCAGATCCTGGTCATGCACCGGGGGCAGATCCGGGAGCGCGGGTCGCATCAGGAGCTCCTCCGGGAGGGCGGATTGTACCGGAAACTGTACGAATTGCAGTATCAGGAACAGGAGGCGGCATGACGGGATGGATCCGGTACAGGCGGTCAGTCGGGCTCGCTGATGCTTCCTGCGTCCTTGTCGCGGTTCTGGGGCTTGCCCTCTTGGCCGGGTGTCGGCCGGAGCCGGCCGGTCTGGAGGACCCCGCGTCCGCCCCGTGGAATGAGGTGCTTGACGCGGCCCGCGACCGCGAGGTGCATATGATGATGTGGATGGGCGATCCGCTCATCAATCAGTACATGCGGACCTGGGTCGCGCCGCGCCTGGATTCGTTGTTCGATATCACATTGACATTGGTGCCGGCCCAGGGGAACGAAATCGTTTCGCGTCTGGTGACGGAGATCGAGTTGGGTGCCGGGGAGTCCGCCGCCGACCTGGTCTGGATAAACGGTGAGACGTTCTATCAACTGCGGCAGGCGGATGGATTGTACGGTCCGTTCGTGGATGCCCTGCCGAATGCGGCGTACGTGGCGACGCAGGACCCGTTCATCCACACGGACTTCCAGCAACCGGTGGAAGGGTATGAGAGCCCGTGGGGTTCGGTACAGTTCGTGATGATCGCCGATTCGGCCCGTGTGACGGAGGTTCCGCGCACCCGGGACGCCCTGGATACATGGATCCGGGCGCATCCGGGCCGATTCACGATGGACCGATCCTTCACCGGACTGACCTTCCTGAAGATGCTGTTCATTGACATGGCCGGCGGCATGGACCGGGTGACCGGACCATTCCGGGAGGACGTGTACGCACCCGTGTCCGACTCCTTGTTCTCGTGGCTCGAGTCGCTTCGACCGTATTTCTGGCGCGAGGGGCGTTCCTTTCCGGAAGGCGTGGCCGACCTCCACCGATTGTTCGACGCCGGGCAGGTGGACTTCTCCATGAGCAACAATGACGGGGAGGTGGACAACAAGGTCCGGCAGGGCATCCTGCCGCCCGGGTCCTTCGGATGGATTCCTGCCTTCGGGAGCATCCGGAACACACACTTCCTGGGTATTCCCCGGCTGGCTTCGGAAAAGGCCGCGGCCATGGTGGTGGCGGATTTCCTGCTGGGGCCGGAGGCCCAGTTCCACAAACAGGATCCCGCCATCTGGGGCGATGGCACGGTGCTGGATCCGGCGCAGTTGTCCCCGGAGTGGCAGCGACGGTTCGCGACCGCGACGGCGCGTCGGCGCACGCCGGCTCCTGCGGTCTTGCGCGCGAACGCACTGCCGGAACCCGCGCCGGAATTCATGATCCGTCTGGACGAGGACTTCCGCCGGCGGATGGTGCGGCCGTGAAGGGGCGTCATCTGTTTCCGGCGTTGTACGGACTGCTGGTCCTGGTGCCGATGGCCGCGGGCCTGGTCATGGCCGCAGCATGGTCCGTTGGATGGGTGGGCCTGGCCGGTGACGGGTGGACCTGGCGGTATTGGACCGCGGTCGTGCTGGACGCCGACGTCTGGATTTCGCTGGCCTGGAGCGCCTGGGTCGCCGGCTTGGCCGTCGCGGTGTCCGGCGTGTTGGCCGCCGTGGTGGTCCTTCGTCCCCTTTCCCGACTGGAAACACGGGTCGTGGCCATGATGATGGCCCTTCCGGCCGTTGTTGCGGCCTTCCTGGTGTATTTCACCGGCGCACGGTGGCTGGTGCAGGATGTATGGGGGCTGGGCATGCTGCTCGCCCATGTCATGATGGTCGCCCCGTTCCTCCTGCTGCTGGTTCATCGGGCGGCAGAACAGGTGGGATTGCCCCGCTTGCTGGATGTCGGCCGGTCCTGCGGAGCGACAGGATGGCAACTCCACGCGCGCGTTTCGGCGCCCATCCTGTGGTCCCGCGTCCGCTTCCAGGTCATCCTGGTCTGGATTGCCTGGACCGGTTCATTCGAGATTCCACTGTTGCTCGGACGGTCGTGGCCGGAGATGATATCGGTGTTGGTGTACCACACGTTTGCCCGGTTCAGTCTGGAAACCCGCCCGGAAGCGTTCGTGATGGCCCTGGTGTACGTAGCGGTCGTCGCCGTGGTGTTTGCACTCGCCTGGCGGCGTCGTCCGGAGAGGGCATACCCATGAAACGCATTGTTGTGATCGTGGCCCTGCTTGCCGTCCCGCTGGGCGTCCTCGGATGGCTTTCGTTCGGCGCCTGGGGGCGGTTGTTCAGCACGGGAGTCCCCTTTGCATCCGGGCTGTGGACCACCGCGACGCTGGCTTTCGGCTCGGCGGTCGCGGCCACGTCCCTGGGCACAGGAACGGCGCGATGGGTCCAGGGCCACAAGTGGCGCTCCTTCTGGTTGGCCTCGGCGTGGCTGCCCTTCGCCCTGTCCCCGGTCATTGTGGGCATCCTGCTCCTGGCCGTGCACCTCAAAACGGGCCTTGCCGGGTCCTGGTCCGGCGTGTTCCTGTCGCACCTGGTCTTTGCCTATGCGTTCGCCTTCATTCTCATGGAGGGGTTCTGGCGGCGGGACATGCACGCCCTCGAACAGCTGGCGAGGACCCTTGGCGCCCGCGGCTGGCCCTTGTGGCGGCAGGCCATGCTGCCGGCGCTGGCGCGTCCGGTGGCGCTGGTCCTGGTCCAGACCTTCCTGATTTCCTGGTTCCAGTATGGACTGACGCTCCTGGTGGGCTCGGGGCGCATCCAGACCCTGCCGTTGCTCGTTTTCGGGTTCGTCCGGGAAGCCGATGTGTATCTTGCGGCAGCCGCCGGTCTCCTCCTGGTGATCGTTCCTTTGGTTATGTTGGCCTGGACCCATGATCGTTGAGCATCTTGAAAAATCGTTCCGGAAGGGGTCGGTCGTGGAGCCCGTCCTTCGCGGGGTGTCGTTCGAGCTCGGCGGTGGCGACCGACTGGCCGTCCTGGGTGCGTCCGGATGCGGTAAAACGACATTGCTGCGCGTCCTGGCCGGTCTCATTCCGGGTGATGCGGGGCGCGTCGAGCTCGGCGGTGAGGACGTCTCGGCGTGGCCGCCGGAACGCAGACGGATTGTGTACATGCCACAGGATGCGCTCCTGTTTCCCCATCTGTCTGCCCGCGGTAACGTAGCCTTCCCGCTGCAGGTCCGTCGCCCCGTTCCGGATGATGCCAATGCGCAGGTGGACGACCTGCTGGATCGCCTGGACCTGTGGGAGCACCGGGACAAGCAGCCGCACGAACTTTCCGGCGGGCAGCAGCAACGGGTGGCTTTCGGACGGGCCCTGCTGGCGGAGCCCCGTGTTCTGTTGTTGGATGAGCCGTTCGGGGCGCTCGATCATCTGGCCCGCAATGCCATGCAGGACGTCTATCTGGAGCTCTCGGTGGCCAGGGGTCTGTCGTCCGTTTTCGTGACCCACGATCCGCGCGAGGCGCTACGGGTGGGAAACCGTTGGGCCTGGATGGAGCAGGGGCGTCTGGTATTGGTCCCGTCGAAAGAGCGTTTCGTGGCCATGGAGCAGACGGGGATTCCCCGCGAGCAAGCCTTCTGGCGGGAGGTGGGGGGCGTATGACCACCAGGAATTCAGTGGCACCGGCATCCGTCGCGGTAGTCGTGGGCAGCGCGTGGGCCGACGGCCTGCCATGGCCGACCGAGCGCTTGGACGTGCAAACGCCCTTCGGCGGGGCGGTGCTGCATCGCGTGACGGACGTGCCTCGTCCCGCCTGGATCCTTGCCCGGCATGGGATTCCCCATACCCTGTATCCCCAGGACATTCCGTACCGGGCGAACGCCTGGGCGCTCCGGGCGGCGGGAGTCCGGGCGCTTCTGGTCACCAGTTCGGTGGGCATCCTCCGGCGCGAGGTCCCGCTGGATGTGCTCCTGGAGGTCGGGGACCTGCTCTGGCCGGAAAACCGGTTGCCGGACGGAAGTGCGTGCACCCTGGGTGGCGGGCACCTCGTGGTCCAGGACGGCGTTTTTCATACCGGCCTGCGCGCGAAGGTGCGGTCCCTGTGCGGGCGGCGCGGCATTGAAGTGGGTGGCCCCGTGGTGTTCACGTATGCGGGTGGCCCCCGCACCAAGACAGCTGCTGAAAACAGGTACTGGGCCTCCGCAGGCGCCGATGTGAACTCCATGACCCTGGCCCCGGAGGTTGTCCTGGCGGCCGAACTGGGCATACCCGTCGCGGCCCTGGTGGTCGGGCACAAATATTCGCACCCGGACATCGAGAACCCGCCGTCCGATGGGATTTCCGCGTCGTTGGATGCCTCCCGCCGCATGTTGTCGCGGGCCATCCGCGGTTTCCTGGAGGAGGCTGCGGCCGAGCAGGATGGCAACCAGATGTACCGGTTCTGACGGCCGTAGCTTCCATTGCGTTTGCCTCATTCCCTTTGCCTCTTCCCCTTTGCCTCTTTCCCATGCCGCCCTCCTTGGATAAATGAGCCCTGAGACCACGCAAAAACACCGCGCATTCCCCGAAGAGGACCGGGTTCATTCGTGGCTTCGGCACCTGCTGACGGATGCGTCAGATATTCCGGGGCACTCAGGAGTCCAAGAGCCTCCGGTGCGGGCGGGTTCTGCAGCGGTACAGCGCGTGGAACGGGTCGAGGGCGGCTTGCTGAACCATGTGTGGCGCGTCTGGGTCGGCAGCCCAGATGCCAAAGTATCCTGCATCCTGAAATACACACCGCCCCATGTGGCTTCGGCGCCGGAAACCCCGCTTTCCCAGCGACGGGCCTGGTTCGAGCAGCAGGCGCTCCTCCGGGTTGCGGACTGGAATCCGGGACATGGATTGGACATCCGGACGCCCCGCCTGTTGGCCGCCGATCCGGACCTCGGGTTGACGCTCATGGAGGACATGGGCCCAGGGAACGCCTCTTCGGCGGTCACTACACTGGATGTTCGGCGCGTGGGGACCTGGCTGGCCCGCCTCCACGCCCAGGCCGCGCCGAACCACCACAATCTGGATGTGCAGCGCTCGCGACTGGAAATGCAGTATGAACGGGTCGGGGAGTGGCTCGGCGGTGCCGGAGTGGCCGAGGCCGGGGCCATCGGCGAGGAAGCTCGAAGACTCGGCCTGCTCTGGCTCGAAGCCGGTCCGTGTTTCATTCACGGGGATCTGTGGCCACCATCCATACTGATTGGGGCGGGTGATGGGGCGGGCGAGGCGAAGGGGGTGGACTCAGCCGGGCTCGCCGTCATCGACTGGGAGTTTTCCACCATGGGCTGGCCGGCACAGGACCTGGGCCACCTGGCCGCGCATTTGATGTTGGCGGGTCAGGCCGAAAAAATCGAGGAATTGTTGGAGGCGTGGGGCGCCGAGGCGGGGCCATCGGTGCGCGCGGCGTTCCATCGGCGCCACATGCAGATCCATATCCGGGCCGAGGTCGCCATGCGGCTGTATGGGCCGTTCCGATCGGACAACCTCAATACAGCCACATGTCGAAGATTCGACGATGCGTTCTGGTCACTTCGTGCGCTGGACCCAGCACCGTGAACAGCGCCACGCCCAGTTTCCGGGCGCCATCCTCGTCAATCATCCGGTTCTTCTGCAGGACCTCGATGAGCATGCGGATGGCGGCATCGGGTTCTCCGGCCCGGATGGCCTCAATGGCGCCGCGGTAGGTACCGGTCGCAGGCTCTCCGTCCAACACCGAGAAGTCATCCCGCTCGAGCGCATCGGCCAGCACCCGGACGGCGTCCGCGTTCTGCACGAATCGGGGTTCGCCGGTCGCTGCCGTATCGGCCAGCGCGCGGGCCCGAGGCGTATCATCCACAACCAACAGGGGCGCGAGGAGTCCGGCAGCCTGGGCATTCGTGGGCTCGGCCGCCAGGACGGCCTCCAGGATGCGTACGGCGGCCGCGACGTCGCCGGCCTCCAGCAGATCTTCCGCCTGCGCGACGCCCTTCTTCTCCTCGGTCGGCAAAGCCTTGTCCAACCACTGACGAATGGCTGCTTCCGGCAACGCACCGGTGAATTCATCGACGAGCCGGCCTTCCACCACCATCTTGACGGAAGGAATGCCCCGAACCCCGAACTGCTGGGCCAACTCGGGATGTTCGTCCGAGTTGATCTTCACCAGCGTCCAGCGATGGGCCTGCTCGCCAGCCAGTTTTTCGAGCACGGGGCCCAGGACGCGACAGGGGCCACACCAGGGCGCCCAGAAATCGACCACGACGGGCCGTTTAAAGCTGGCGTCGATGACATCTTCTTGAAAGCTTTGAAGGTCGTACGACATGGCTTGCTTAGATTTGTTACGATTTTTTTACTACAACTGAAACGATTCTCCATGCGCATCGGATTCCCGTTCACGACAAATTTGCCAGCCAAGTCGTTGCCCGTCGGAGCCACTACGGCCTCGGTCCTCGCCATTTTCGCCCTGGTCGGACTGGCAGCGGGCTGTCAGCCGGTTGAGCCTGCCCCGGAGCCGTACGACGCGGCCACCGATTCCCTCCGCTACGACGGCGAAGAACACCTGCGCAACGTGCGGCAGATGACCTTCGGGGGCAACAACGCTGAAGCGTACTGGAGCTTCAACGACGACAAACTGGTCTTCCAGAGTGACTGGGACAAGATCAATGACCAGGGCTGCGACCAGATCTATGTGATGGATCCGGCCACGGCAGGTTCCGGTGAGGCCGGTGAGTACACACAGGTCTCGACCGGTCTCGGACGGACCACGTGCAGTTACTTCCTGCCCGACGGACGGGTTGTGTTCGGTTCGACCCATGTGGCCGACGAGGCCTGTCCCGAGACGGTCATGTTCGGCCAGGGCCGGTACGTGTGGCCCATCCATGATTCGTACGACATCTACGTGGCGGACGGGAACGGGCAGAACACCCAGTTGCTGATCGGTGGGGAAGGATACGATGCCGAGGCGACCGTCTCGCCCGACGGCAAGTACATTATTTTCACAAGTACCCGTTCGGGGGATCTCGAGCTCTGGCGATACGAAATGGCCACGGGTGAGCTGCTGCAGTTGACGGACGAACTCGGTTACGACGGTGGTGCCTTCTTTTCCCGCGATTCCAAGCAGATCGTGTGGCGTGCGTCCCGGCCCGAAGGGGAAGATGCAGTGGCCTACCGCTCCCTGCTCGCCGAAGGACTGGTCGAACCCAGCGAAATGAGCCTCTTCGTGGCCGACATCAATGGCGAGAACGTACGCCAGGTCACCGACATGCCGGGCGCGCAATGGGCGCCGTTCTTCCACCCATCCGGCGAGAAGCTGGTTTTTGCATCGAACCATCACTCGCAGGAGCAGGGCGGCAGGGTCTTCAATCTCTTCTCCATCAATACCGATGGGACCGGACTGAAACAGGTGACGTTCTCGAACACCTTCGATGCGTTCCCGATGTTCAGCTTCGACGGCACGAAGTTGGTCTTCTCGTCGAACCGGACGGCTGATCGCAACGAGACACGCGACACGAACGTGTTTGTCGCGGACTGGGTGGACTGAGCCGGGCGGCCAGGGCGCAGAGAAGGATTGACGGGTTGACTTGAGGTTTAGTTGTGCCTAAATTAGTTGCAACTAAACTTCAGCCAATCCATGCGTGCCTTCCTTGCTTTCATGATCCTGGGCGTGTCGATTCTTGCCGGGTGCGGCCCGCGGGACGCGCGCGAACGTGGTCCCGTTTCGGCTGAAAACCCGCTCCGGGTCGTTGCGACCACGAGCATCCTGGGCGACGTCGTCCGCGAAGTCGGAGGGGACCTGGTCGACGTCCAGGCGCTCATGGGCCCCGGGATTGACCCCCATCTCTACAAGGCCAGCGAAGGGGATGTAGTCCGCATGTCATCGGCCGATGTCGTTTTCTACAACGGCCTCCACCTCGAGGGCAAGATGGTGGAGATTTTCGAGCAGATGCACGAACGGGGATTGCCCGTGTATGCGGCAACCAACGCCATTGCGCCGGACAGTCTGCTTCAATCCGCCCTGTTCACCGGAAATTTCGACCCGCATATCTGGTTCGATGTCCTGCTGTGGGAGCAGGCGGTCCACTATGTGGGCGAACGGCTTGCCGGACTGGATGAGGAAAACGCGGCGTACTATCGGGAGCGAGCAGCCACGTACGGTAGGGTGCTGGCCGATCTGGACGCGGAGGTGAACGAGGCCTTGGCGGTCATCCCGGCGGAATTCCGTGTGCTCATTACCTCACACGACGCGTTCGGGTATTTCGGGCGTGCCTACGGGTTCGACGTGCGTGGATTGCAGGGCATAAGTACGGCCACCGAGGCTGGCACCGGGGACGTGCAGGAATTGGCGGCGTTCGTCTCGGACCGGCGCATTCCGGCCATGTTCGTCGAGTCGTCCATCTCACCACGGGGCATCCAGGCTGTACGTGAGGCCGTGCGGGACCGCGGTTTCGAGGTCCGGATAGGCGGCACGCTGTACGGCGACGCCCTGGGTCCTGCCGGAAGTCCGGCCGATACCTACATTGGGATGGTCAGAACGAACGTGTCGACCATCATTGCCGGTTTGCATGAGTGACTTCGCCATTGATGTCCGCGACCTGACGGTCGCGTATCGGGAAAAGCCTGTCCTGTGGGATATCGACCTGCAAGTCCCGTCCGGTGTTCTCATGGCCATCGTAGGGCCGAACGGGGCCGGAAAGACCACCTTCTTGAAGGCGGTTCTGGGCCTGGTCCGGCCAGCGGCCGGATCCGTGCTCATCAACGGGAGCCCGCTGTCGGATGAGCGGCACCGTGTGGCGTATGTACCCCAACGCGGAAGTGTGGACTGGGATTTTCCGACCAATGTCCTGGACGTGGTCACCATGGGGCTCTACGGTCGGCTGGGATGGATCCGCCGCCCGGGACGCCGGGAGCGGGATGCCGCCCTCCATGCGTTGGTTCAGGTTGGCATGGAGGCTTTCGCCGACAGACAGATCTCGCAGCTGTCGGGCGGACAGCAGCAACGGGTGTTCCTGGCAAGGGCCCTCGTGCAGGATGCCCAGATCTACTTCATGGACGAACCCTTCCAGGGGGTGGATGCCGTCACGGAAAAGGCCATCGTGGACTTGCTGCGCGTCCTGCGGGAAAAAGGGCGAACCGTCGTCGTCGTCCACCACGATCTGCAGACCGTGCCCGAATATTTTGACCAGGTCATGCTCCTGAACGTGCGTCGGATTGCCAGCGGTCCGGTGGCCGACGTGTTCACGGAGGATCATCTCCGGACGACCTACGGAGGACGGGTATCTTTCGTCAAGGCCGTCGCCAGACCGGTTGACCGGTCATGATCGAAGACCTTCTGAACGACTATACGCTCCGGACGGTGGCCATGGGTGCGGCCCTCTTGGGCATTGTCTCAGGCGCGCTCGGCGGGTTTGCCCTGCTGCGCCGGCAGGCGTTGCTCGGGGATGCCATTTCCCACGCTGCGCTGCCCGGAATCGCGCTCGCGTTCCTCGTCACTGGCAGCAAGGCACCCCTGGTGCTGGTGGTCGGGGCAGCTGTTGCCGGGTGGATTGGCGCCGCGCTCATCATGACCGTGACGAACCGCACGCGCGTCAAGTACGATGCTGCGCTCGGCATCATGCTCTCGGTCTTTTTCGGATTCGGTCTGGTCCTGCTCACCTTCATCCAGCGGTTGCCCGGTGCCAATCAGGCCGGATTGGACTCCTTCCTCTTCGGCCAGGCCGCAGCCCTTGTGGAGCGGGATGTACAGGTCATCCTGGGGCTCGGCAGCGGTGTTCTGGTCCTCATCCTGGCGTTCTGGAAGGAATTCAAGTTGCTGTCTTTCGACAGACCGTTCGGGGCGGCCCTGGGGTATCCCATGCGCCGCTTGGACTATCTCTTGACCGGGCTGCTGGTGGTCGCCATTGTCCTTGGGTTGCAGACCGTCGGAGTCGTGCTCATGAGTGCCATGATCGTGGCCCCTGCTGCCGCCGCCCGGCAGTGGACCGACCGGCTCGGGCGCATGATCTTCCTGTCCGCGGTCTTTGGCGCAGTGTCCGGAATAGGAGGGGCGGTGCTCAGCAGCCGGGTGGCCGGTGTGCCTACGGGTCCGGCCATCGTGCTCATCGTCAGCGCGATCGTCCTGTTTTCGTTGCTGTTTGCGCCGAACCGGGGCATCCTGTGGCGACGGATCCGGGAAGTCCGGCTGAGTCGTCAGCTTCGCATTGATGCCGTGCTGGTCGACCTGTATACGCTCGCATCCCAACACGAGAGTGCCGAGCATCCCCACGCCGAGCGGGTCCTGAATGTGATGTCGGACGTGTCCGCGCGGGCTCGGGAAACCCTGCGCCTGCTCGACGGACTGGGGCTCGCCCGCCGGATAGATGCTGAACGCTGGGCCTTGACGGCCGAGGGCGTTGAACGTGCACGGGACGTCATCAATCGGCTATGAGTGCATCCCTCGAAATCCAATTGATCGCCATAGTGGTGGCCGTGGCATGTGCCTTGCCCGGAGTCTTCCTGGTATTGCAGCGCATGGCCATGATGAGCGATGCCATCAGCCACGCCATTCTACCCGGCATTGTCGTCGCGTTCTTCCTGACCGGCAACCTGGGATCGCCGTGGCTCATTGTCGGCGCCGCGGGGACCGGTGTGTTGACGGTAGCGCTGGTGGAAATGCTGCGGAAAACCGGGCTGTTGAAAGAGGATGCGGCGATCGGGATCGTTTTTCCGGCCCTCTTCAGCCTGGGGGTCGTCCTGATTGCCCGGTACGCCGGGGATATCCATCTGGATGTGGATGCGGTGCTGCTGGGAGAGTTGGCCTTTGCCCCGTTCAACCGGATGGTGATTGGCGGCGTGGACATCGGCCCGCAGGCGCTCGTGGTCATGAGCGTGATCCTGGCGCTGAACGTGGCCCTCTTGTCCCTGTTCCATAAGGAATTGGTACTCACCACGTTCGATCCCGCGCTGGCCTCGGCGTTGGGCTTCCTGCCCGGCGTGGTGACCTACGGGTTGATGGGCGCGGTCAGCGTCACCGCCGTCGGCGCATTCGATGCGGTAGGATCCATCCTGGTCGTTGCGTTGATGGTGGCGCCACCGGCCGCCGCGTACCTCTGGACCGAACGATTGCGCATGATGATGCTGTTGGCCGTTGTTTTCGGCATGGTCAGTGGTGTTGGAGGATACTGGATGGCTCGCTGGCTGGACGCATCCATTGCCGGGTCCATGGCTTCGGTGGCCGGGATCGTGTTCATTGTTTCCTTCGTGATGGCACCCGATCAGGGATGGTTGCCCCAGATTGTCCGCAAATCGGCGCAAAAAGTAGCCTTTGGCAGGACCATGTTGCTGATTCATTTGTTGCATCACGAAGGATTGGCCAATGCCAGTCGCGAATGCAGCGTATCTCATCTGGAAGACCACCTGCGCTGGGAGCATGGATTTGCCTCCAGGGCTGTCCGGTCAGCCGTCCAGATGGGATTCGTAAAGTTGCGGGATGAAGTGCTTTATTTGACCGATGAAGGCCGAAAACACGCCAACCGGGCGCTTGTCGACCTGTAGTTGAAAAAAATTTTCAATCCCAGCGCGAATTGCACAATTCTGGACGTAATTACGATTAGCCGGGGTGGACCCATTCCGGTAACCATAGGACAAACCCGAATTCGACAATTACCTTGTCGTAGCCCATACGTCACAAGGGAGTAATTACCATTATGAATTACAGAGTTACAGCCCTGACTCTCCTCATGGCCGTTTTCGCGGTCGGCTCAGCCAGCGCCACGGACCGCATTGTGGACGGTGTCGGCCCGGACAACGGCGCATGCACGTTGGCTACACCGTGTGCCACGCTGGGTGCCGCATTGCTTGCGGCGCAGCAGGGGGACACGATCATCATCAATGCCGGTGTTGCCCTGACGGAAGGTGAGTTGGTCATCGACAAGAATTTCATCACCATCCGTTCGGATTGGGGAGCCGATGCACCGGTATTCGATGGTGTCAACCGTACGCTCGACCCGACGGCCACTCCTACGACAACGACGTGTGACGCCAATGAAGCCTGTATCGACATCGCAGGCTTCGACTACGCACTGGAGATCCAGGCCAACAATGTGACCATTGACGGCATCCAGATCATCGGCGACGCCGACGGCGCGAACGACGCCTATGCCGGCATTGCCATCCTGGGCGGTTATGATCGCTGGACCATCAAGAATGTGCTGGTCCACAACATCGCCAACAAACGCTCCGGTTCGAACTTCAATCTTTCGTTCGGTGTTTTCGGGAATGCCAACATTACGACCGGAAGTGCCACGATGACGGGCAACGAGATCAAGGACAGCTACTTCTACAATCTCGGTGGCGAGAATGTCGGTGGCGTGAACGTGACGGCAGGCGTGGGCATCTACCTCGAAGGGCTGGAGGGAGATGTGGCGGAATGTAACGCGATCGACAAGTTCCTGTGCGGTGCCTGGATCCACGACAACACGTTGTTCCAGTTGGCGCGCGGTATCAACATCAACAACTTCACCGAATTCGTGGACGGCCGTGAGCCTGCCGTCGGTGTCATCGTGCCGCAGGACGAAGAAAATCCCATGCCGAACAACGGCGCGCGGATCAATTCGAACACCTATGACTGGCACGTACTCGGACTGGTCAACACCGAACTGGATACAGGTGTGGCCATCGGTATCGGCGGTTCGCTTGTCGAAGAAGCGAATGGCAACTTCACCAACACGCTGGCTTATGTCGCAAACGCAGGTCGTAAGGCGGTTGTGGACGAGCTGATCCTGGCTCCGTTCTGGAAATCCTCCAATCCGAACCCGCAGTCTGTTCTTGGACCGGATTCCGATGCCTATTTCGCTTCCCAGACGCTCGCCGAAGACAATTCCGCGGATAATGCAACGATTGTCAATTTGACGGCTGGTCCGGCGCACATCCTTACGGTGTTCCCGGGCGGCGAAACCACAAGCGTGAAGGTGTCCATTGACAACGATGGTGACCTGAACGTGCGTGAAGGCGCGCGTCTGCTCTATGACGATGCGTTCTACAATTCGGTGGGTCCTGTTGCCGGCGTCGCGGAAGTGCTGTTCAACGGAACGGACGGCGACGACCTCCTCACCGTCGATTTCGTGAACGGCAATCCGATTCCTGAAGGCATTACGACCGCAGGCACGTGTCAGCTGCTTGAGCACGGCGACTCCGACGATTGCGGGATCCAGTTCGATGGTGCGGACGGTTTTGACAAGGTCATCATCCGTGGTCAGGCACAGTCCGTGGACGAAGCCATCTACATGGGCAACGGTGGCAATGTCAACGCATCCGACGAAGGCTCGGGTACGATCGTATTCGAACCGCTCGACATTGCGGCCGGCACCATCACGCCAGGCACCTCGCGTCTCATCAACTTCATGAACATCGAGCCCATTGATGACGTGGTCATCGTGAACGGTACCTTCGCTATCGTGCTTCAGGACGATGTGAATCACGAAGTCAACTTCGTGGACGGTCCTACGGTGTTCGGGGACAATACCTTCCAGATCAACAGCGGCGCTGTTGCGACATTCGAGAAGGTCAACTTCCGCAACAAGAAGGATGTCGTGGTCTACGGCGGTGATGATACTGCCGGCGGCACGAACTCGGCCGACGATATCTTCACGCTCTTCACGCCGGATGGCGATGCACCGGCCCTCCTGCAGTCGGTCGCGCTCTACGGCGGTGACGGCAGCGGCGTCGATACGGGTGACGACTACTTCGTGGTCCGTCCCTCGGCAGACTTCCCGATTGCCGTTTACGGCGATGACGACGTTGCCGCCGACTGGTTCTTCCTGGACTGTGCCGATGTCGCCCTGTGTGATCCGAGCGTGGTCAACGGCATTGTACCCGTGGTCGGTCCGGCAACGCTCCCGCCCATCGCCGGCTTCGAGGACATCACCATCAATGACATCGAGTCAACGGCCCTGGACCTGGGCGCCGATGACGTCGAAGTCGTCAAGACGGTCAACACGTTCGGCGATGCCCATCCCGGCGATGCCATCGACTTCACGGTCACGGTTACCAACAATGGCCCTGGCTCGATCAACCTGACGGCACTGCCCGTGTGGGTCACGGACGTGATTGATCACCGGTTCTCGGTGGACGAGCAGAGCATTGTGGTCGACGAAGGCACAGTGGACATCACCAACAACCGGGCGCTGTTGTGGCGCCTGGACGACGACGCTGCCTTTGCTCCGGCGGAAGTCAAGACCATGACCTATTCGGTCATCGTCAATACCCTTCTCACGACGGATGACATCGACAACTGGTCGTCGGTCCTGAACCCCGACTTCGACCTGACGAACAACCACGATTCCACGTCGGTCGACGTGACGGAAGTCTTCGGCTTCCCCGCCAAGGCCGCCATCCAGGCGTCAGTGTTCGCTCCGACCCAGGCAGGCCCTCGCTACATTGTGGGTCTGTACGGCGGTGCGCTCGATCCGGCCACCCTGAACATCGGCCCGGTCATGTGCCGCGTGCCCGATCAGAACAAGGCTGTGGGCTGGGACGGTGGTCTCGGCAACCTGTGGTACTCCTGTGGTGAAGGCCTTCCTGCGAAGGACGGACTCTTCTCGCCGCTGGTCGTTACCGACCTGTTCCGTGACCAGTCCGGCCGCATCTGGCTGACTTCATGGGGCTTTGGTGGCCTGTACTACTCGGACGACGATGGCAAGACGTGGACGGATCCGTTCCTCGACCTGACGGGCGGCCCAGGCGGCGCTCCGGACGGCATTGACGACCCGGTAGCCCAGATCTACGCCATCACGGAAGACATCATTGGCACGCTCTACATCTCGGCCAACAACGGCGACATGTACCGCAGCTTCGACGGTGGTGGAACGTGGCAGAAGGCCAAGCAGCTTCCGCTGGGTTCGGCCGACACGCCGTGGTCGCTCGAAGCCGATCCGACGGCCCCCGGCAAGCTGTACGCCGGTACGTTCGGGGACTCGCTCTACGTGACGTCGAACTTCGGCGAGACGTGGGAGAAGCCGGAAGGCAACGGCCTCGGAAACGGTCACATTTTTGACATCGAGTTCGATCCGATTTCCGGCAACATCTTCGTGGGCACGGCGCTCGGCGTCTACTACTCCGCCGACGAAGGGGACAACTGGAACGGGCTGAACACCGCGTTCCCCGAGCCTACGGTTCCGCCGGAAGTACGGCATGTGGCGTTCGATGAGAACGGCGTGCTCTACATCGGCACCTGGGGACAGGGCGTGTGGGTCTCCACGAACTGGCAAGCCACGGCGCTGGGCGAATTCGCGCTGCAGGTCGGACAGGTCCAGGACCTGGCTGTAACGGACGGTGGCGTATTCATCCTGAGCGCCGGTGCGGAAATGATGCGCTTCGACGGTCTGGCCTACTCCTCTTCGGTGGATACCGAGGAAGAGGGCCCGGCACAGGTGCCTACCACGTATGCACTGGAGCAGAACTATCCGAACCCGTTCAATCCGACAACGACGATTGAATTC